>CAIYUY010000192.1 GCA_903929485.1 uncultured Desulfuromonadales bacterium | reverse complement strand
TTAAAATATTTATACTGGACTGTGTGTTTTGGTCGTTCTACTCCCCTGCCGAGTTGAATAATCAGCCGACCAGGCGTGGGCCATCTCCGTGCCGCTGCAGTGATGCCAGATTTTCGGCAGAGAGCGCACGGAATTTTAGGGATATCCGTTGGTTCGTAGCGGACTGTTCCCAGAAGCGAAGCGCCATCCGGCGGGCGCTTTCCGCCAGGTCCAGCCGGGGTGTTATGACGGGTGGAGGAGTGTAGGGAGTAAAGGATAATTCTTCTCCCTGACGAGGACGGTGGCACATGGGGAGCATGTCATAGGCCGGGGCGAGCCGGAAGCGGTTGCGTGCCGCATCCACCGGTAGCAGGGAAATATTTCCGAAATGTCTGTCGGTATTGCCGATCATGGCGCCGAACAGGTCAAGCCAGATCAGAGCGGCGCACTCCTCCGACGGCAGCTTCATTGACTGCTCCAGCCGCCTGGCCATGGCTGACCAGTTATCACGGTGACCAAAGAACTGGTCATCGATCACGCCAAGGCTGTGCAACGGCAAACGCCCCAGTGATCCAGCACGGTCGAAACGAACCAGTTCCAGGAAGGCCCGACCGCCACCGAAGTGAAGTCGGCTGACGGCTGCCGTAATCCCCGCCTCCCGCACCAATCCCAGTGCCAGATGTTCGCAGACAAGCAGATCCTGCCACCGTTCTCCCTCCGGGGTGGAGACCGGCGGTGAAAATTTGACCAGCATCGTCTGCACTCCATTGTTCTGCTCTATCCGGACGGAGAATTTCGGCTGTTCTCCCGCGGCAGAAGAGCCAGCCGGGTCTCCGGCCAGCGCCGCCTCCGCCAGTCGCGGGTAATCATCCGGTGTACAGATTGTCGGAGCCTGTCGCGCCCCTGCAAGATAGCGGGATAGCGACTCCTCCCCCATGATCAGGTCGCCCATGGCATCCTCACCACGCCGTGCCAATGCCACCAGCAGGTGATCGTCGTTCCAGTCCGGTAGACGAGCCGGTAAACCCAGATCGGGGGCAACTCGTTGCGCAAAAGCCCGACCCATAAAACCATCGGGGCGCATATCCTGGATGAACCAGGGGAGATGGGGGTATAGTTCGCCACGTATCCCCGCTTCCGTCGGTTGCCACCAAAAGCTACCTCCCAGAAGCAACAGTAATTCGCCGATGCGGTGAACATCTCCTGCTCTATCCACACGGTAAACCGGGAAGTTGCTCCCCATTCCACGCAGATCGCGGGGCCGGGCATAGCGGATGGCGCGGGTCTGTCCCAGCGCCACCACCTGACGACCCAGGCGGGCCATAAGCCGCGACAGGGTCGCCGGACTGATCCCGCCAAGGGCCTGTTTTAATTCCGCTGCTGATCGCGGTCCGCCCGCCAGAGTGGCCAGTATCAGCTGCCGTTGCGCTTCCACAGACATGTTCAATCCTGAAGAGAAGGTGAAATGAAATTGAAACGAATTATATGACGGTAAGCTCTGTTATGGCAAGCAGTTAGATGAGGAAGTAACTACCTATATTGGAATAAATGCGTTCATCTTCGTCAAGGGTTTTAACAGGTAGTGGGTGCCGATTCGGTGGAGAGATCGCGCATTGCCCTGAAAAAAGCAGAGTAGCCATCGGCGGAATGTACCGCCATCACTGCGGCTCGGAGGAATCGCTCCAGATCCTGGCGGATGGTGGTGACAATGGTATCAATATGTTTAGGGTGTAATACCGATCCGTATTATAAGTCTGGAATATGAATCGCAGGAAAATATCCGTGTGAATGTGGGGTCAGGCTTCCAAGATGCCAAGATGAGGTATTATTGGGGAAGTGGGAGACTGTAAGATCACTCAGTTTCGAGACGATTTCCTTGACAGGACGGGGACATGGGGAATATTTTGGGGACGATTAACGGGGGGGGTGGAGATGGGGCCAAGTATCCCAGCCATTAACAAGAAAAGTCGCTTTTACCAATATGTTTCCGATGGGCGGTTTTTTTTACAATCAACTTGACAACTTGGAAGCCTGCCCGAGATGCCCCAATGGCTTCTCTCCATTGGAAAATTTTTTGATCCATATGCAAAACATTTCAGGCTTGAATCAATCGAATGTTTCATATACAGTACATTCATGTTATTCACAATCGGGGAAGAGATAAAAAAAGAACGGAAGCGCCGGAAGATCTCCCAGGAAAAGATGGCCGAGGAACTGGTGATGAGTCGTTCCACCATCAGCCGGATTGAATCGGGAACGGTACAGGAAATCGGTATCCGCAAGATAATCCGGATACTGGAATACCTCAACCTGGAACTCCGGGTGCGACCGGCAGGGGCGCCGCCCACATTGGATGAATTGCGGGGTGAAACGTGAGAAGCGGCAACGCCTTGGCCGTATGGGGCGCCGATTGCCGCGCCGGCCTCGTGGAGCGAAGTCAGGACCAAGGGCGCTATATCTTTTCCTACAATGAGGGAGCAGAATCGCCGGAGGCGCAAGTTTCGCTCACCATGCCGGTGCGCCTGGAAAGCTGGACAAGCCGGGATCTCCACCCGATTTTCCAGATGAACCTGCCGGAAGGGGTTCTTCAACAAAAAATCATCCCGCCGGTTCTTCCGTCACCCCCCGAATAGCCGCCTCAACCTCGTCGCAGAGAAACTTCAGCTCCTCCAGGGTGATGGCCAGCGGCGGAAAGATGACGATGATATTCCCCAACGGCCGGAGAAAGAGCCCCCGCCGCCGCGCCGCCCGGCAGACCCGCACCCCTACCTTCTCCTCCCAGGGATACCCCTCCCGCGACCCCTTGTCCCGAACCAACTCGATTCCCCCCACCATACCGCAGGAACGGACATTCCCCACATGGGGATGGTGCGACAGCCCGGCCAACCGTTTTTCCAGATAGGCGATCTTCGGCTTCAACCCTTCCAGCAGGGCATCCTTCACAAACAGCTCCAGGCTGGCCAGGGCCACGGCGCAGGCCAGGGGATTGCCGGTGAAGGTGTGACCGTGAAAGAAGCTCTTCAACTCCCGGTACTCCCCCAGAAAGGCGTCATAGACCGCCTGGGTCGTCATCGTGGCCGCCAGGGGAAGATAACCGGCGGTGATCCCCTTGGAGAGCGCCATGATGTCAGGGGTTACCCCTTCCCGGTGACAGGCGAACATGGTTCCGGTCCGGCCGAAGCCGGTGGCGACTTCGTCCACGATGAGGAGGATATCGTGACGGTGACAGAGCTCCCGCACCCCCGTGAGAAATCCGGCCGGATGAACGATCATCCCCCCCGCTCCCTGCACCAGAGGCTCCATGACAACCCCCGCCACCTCGCCGGCGTGCTCCGCCATGAGCCGTCCCAGTTCCGTCAGGCAAACCATGCCGCAGCTGGCCGGATCGGTTTCACCAAACTCGCAGTGGTAGCAGTAGGGGGCGGGAGCCTGGATGGTGGCAAAGAGGAGCGGGCGGAAGATCTCATGGTAGGCGTCGATCCCCCCCACACTCACCGCCCCCAGGGTGTCGCCATGGTAGGCGTGGCGGAAGGTGATGAACTTCTTCTTGCCGGAAAAACCCCGGTGCTGCTGATACTGGAAGGCCATCTTCAGCCCCACCTCCACCGCGGTGGAGCCGTTATCCGAATAGAAGACCTTCTCCAGCCCGTCCGGAGTTATGGCGACGAGCTGCCGAGCCAACAGGATGGACTGTTCACTCGCCAGCCCCAGGAGGGTGGAATGCTCCAACTTCTCCACCTGCGCCTTCAGCGCCTCGTTCAGCTCCCTGCGGCAGTGGCCATGAACGTTGGTCCACATGGAGGCCACCCCGTCCAGGTAGCGGTTGCCGTCGGTGTCCACCAGCCAGGAACCCTCCCCCCGTTCCATGACGATGGGGGGCTCCGCCTCCCACTCGCTCATCTGGGTGAAGGGGTGCCATACGTAGCGCTGATCAAGCTCTTGCAGCAGTTTCGTCCGGTCAGACAAGGCCAAGCTCCTTTATTAACATGGTCGTCAGCGGTTCGCCGGCGATCCGGTCAACAACGGCATCCACCACGTGGCGAGGATCGGCGACCTCTATGCGGGGAAAGAGTCCCAGAAGCGGCGCACCGGAAAGGGAGCCGATGAGATGAGGCGCCGACTCTTCCGCTTCGTCCGGATCGTCGAGGGAAGAGAGGGACGCCCTTGATTTCGTGCGTTTCTGAGGCAATACCGAATAGACGTCACCAATGACATTCATGGTGAAGGCGGTAGCCAGAATTAAAAGGAGGAGAAACGCCTAAAATCAAGGGCGTCCCTCTGTCCCTTAAAATCAAGGGCGTCCCTCTGTCCCTCCAGAATCATTCTGGCCAACACCCCACGCCACCATACTACTGCTTGACAGTACTACCGGCTAGCGGTAGTATCCCTCCATGATCATATCTTTTGCCTGCAAAGAATCTGAAAAACTTTTCCACGGCAGATTCTCGACAAAGTTGCCTCAGGATGCCCAGCGCACTGCACAGCGCAAGCTGACACAACTTCATGGCGCAGCGATGCTTGACTTTTTGCGTGTTCCGCCGGGGAACCGCCTCGAAACATTAGCCGGCAATCGTGCCGGGCAATGGAGCATCCGCATCAATGACCAATGGCGTATCTGTTTCCGCTGGCAGGACGGCAACGCCCATGATTGCGAAATCGTTGATTACCACTGAAGGAGATCACACAATGGAGCCTCGCGACCTGTCGCCGGTTCCTCCGGGAGAAATCCTCCTGGAGGATTTTTTGAAACCGCTCAACATTACCCGTTATCGCTTGGCCAAGTCCATCGGCGTTCCTCAACGCCGGGTCGACGAAATCTGCGCCGGTGTTCGAGCCATTACCGCCGATACCGCTCTAC
>CAIYUY010000191.1 GCA_903929485.1 uncultured Desulfuromonadales bacterium | reverse complement strand
GATCACCCTCCACAACAAAATCTACCCGATCATTGGGATGAATATGGAAGAGAGCGCGTATGTCTACCGGAATAGTAACTTGTCCTTTTGTGGTGACCGTTGAGAGCATGGCTGACTCCTGTAGGATTAATCTGTTTGGTAATACCTGTGAGTATAAGTAATACCGTGTCGACTGTCAAAGGGAACTTTTTCATCGGTTGAGGTTTTAGTAATCCGGTTCAGCAGGATGATCCGTACCATGGCGAAAAGAAAAAACATCAACATTTTTGCCACAGCCAAATCCTGGCTGGAAGGTGAAGCTCTGCAACAGCTTGAACGTGTCGCGTCGCTGCCGGGGATGATGCGGGTGGCGGCATATCCCGACCTTCACCCCGGCAAGGGGGGACCGGTGGGGGCTGCCATGCTTTCGGAGGGGATCTTCTACCCCTATCTGGTGGGGTCGGATGTGGGGTGCGGCATGGCGCTCTTCGCCACTGATCTGACGACAGCCAAGGCCAAACCGGAAAAGTGGTCCAAGAAACTTTCCGGCCTTGAGGAGCCGTGGGATGGTGATGCTGTTGCTTGGCTTGCTGAGAGAGGCGCAACCCCTGAAGGTTTTACCGCATCATTGGGGACCATCGGCAGCGGGAATCATTTTACGGAACTGCTGCGGGTTCATCAGGTGGCGGATGAAGAGTGCTTCCGGCAACTGGATCTTGATGCAAAACAGCTCTACCTGCTGGTTCACTCCGGCTCCCGGGGGTTGGGGGAATTGCTCCTCCACACTCATGTTGATGCCCACCGTGACGGGGGATTGACCGTCGGTGACGCTGCCGAGTCTGAAAATTATCTGGCGCGCCATGACAATGCCGTTGCCTGGGCCGTTGCCAATCGGGAGCTTATCGCCTGCCGACTGCTGGAGCAGTTGGGGAGCGATTACCGGCGTATCCTGGATCTGACGCACAACTCCATCACCCGTCAGGACGTGGCGGGAACAGAGTGCTTTCTTCACCGGAAAGGGGCGGTTCCTTCGGACCAGGGGATGGTCGTCATTCCCGGTTCACGCGGGACGTTGAGTTATCTGGTTGCGCCTGCCGGAGCCCAATCGGCAAACCTCTGGTCCGTGGCCCATGGGGCGGGGCGGAAATGGGGGCGGAGCGATTGCGCCGGGCGGCTCCGGGACAAATTTACCGCCGAATCGTTGCGCAAGACCAAGCTCGGGAGTTACGTGATCTGCGAGGATCGCGACCTGCTCTACGAGGAAGCGCCCCAGGCGTACAAGGATATCGATGCCGTCATCAACGACATGGTGGGGTTGGGGTTGATAACAGTGGTGGCGACCCTGACGCCGGTACTGACCTACAAGGTGAGAAAACAATGACGATTCTTCTCCAGATAACCTCCGGTCGCGGCCCAGTGGAGTGCTGCCGGGTGGTGAAGCAACTGGCTGAAGCGTTGCTCGGCGACGCCCGCAACAATAATCTCCATGCCGAGATCATTGAAGAGGAATCAGGGCCGGAGCAGGGGACGCTCCACTCGGCGTTGATCCATCTGGAAGGGAGCGGGGCGGAGCGCTTTGCCGCCGGATATGAAGGGACCATCCAGTGGATCGGCAGATCCGCATTCCGGCCCGGTCATAAACGGAAGAACTGGTTTGTGGGGGTTCAGCGGGCGCCGATTCCGGAGTCCATCCCCTTTTCGGAGAAGGATGTCCGGATCGAAACCATGAAAGGGAGCGGTCCCGGCGGACAGCATGTCAACACCACCGAATCGGCCGTGCGTGCGGTTCACCTCTCCACCGGGTTGTCGGCCATCGCCAGGGATGAACGCTCCCAACAGATGAACCGGAAACGCGCCATAGAACGGCTGGCCATTTTGGTGGGTCGAGATGAGCAGCGTCAACAGGCTCAGGCGCAAAAACAGCGGTGGGATGCGCATAATGATCTGGAACGGGGTAACCCGGTTCGTATCTACGAGGGGAAGGAATTCCGGCTGAAATCTTACGATGAGGATGTATGAGAAAAGGCGTATGATTTGACCATTGAGCATGCCCAGGCCATTGGCGCCAACGCCATTGTCGGTGTGCATTATAACGCCTCCGGGATCGGTGGCGAGACTCAGTCGACGGAAGTCGTTTGTTATGGGACTGCCGTGGTTATCCGGTAACTACTCGAAGGAACTATTTTAACAATATTTCGGTGGACCGAAATCGATAGCATTTCGGATTGCGCATCATGGAAAGTGCAGGGAAGAGCAGCGATGGTCGCGGAAACCAACTGGAAGTTTGATGAGGATTGACAGTATGACACGTATGAAAAAACCACACATTGCAGCCCTCGACGAAGTCACCATCACCCGCGATGAGGACTTTGGTATCAGGCGACTGCATCAGGAGGATTAAGCGCTTCGAGTCCCTCCTGAATTCAAGTATGAGACAGAGGGTGGCCCGAGTCTGGCTGCCTGTTTCAGCCTGATTCGCAAAAATAGCAGGAACTCCGGCAAAGATCTGCTGTCGCTGTTGAACTGGGTGATATTCAACTATCTCATCGGCAATTCCGACGCCCATGGCAAAAACATATCCCTCCTGTTGCTTCCGGAAGGGGCGATCCTGGCGCCGTTTTACGATCTGATCTCAACAAGGATCTACGCTCACTACGGAGTGGCTTCCGGTCTGGCCATGAAGATCGGTGGTGAAGGTGATCCCGATGGGGTGCATAAGCGGCAGTGGGAACTGTTCGCCGAAGAGATCGGTGTCAAACCTCGCTTGGTGCTGACCCGTATTATGGCTCTGGCCAGGAAGATTGAAGAGGTCCGGTTGCCGCTCTTCAAGGGACCCTTCGCTTCCCATCCCTGTGACGCATTGTACCGCCTGATGCAGTTGATTGCTGAACAGACGGAGAAGGCGATCAGAAGGATTTCATAGCGATCAGCTGCCTGTTATTCTCCCGACTCCTTCTCGTTATAAACCGGCTTCGGCATCATTATGTTGATTGAATGTGTTAATTAGTAATTATTTTAGCAAGTTCGTTGGCTATGGTGGGGCTTTCCAGTCGCATGATGCTTTCTTCGGCGCCGCCGAAACTCAACAGATTGATGCTTCCGTACCAGACGATGCGCTGATCCATTATCGCAAATTTCTGATGGATGTTTGATCGAAAAATCAGCGTCACGCCGGCGTTTTCCAAAAGGTCGAAGGTAGCCTGGAGCGCGGATACGTCCTTTCCCTTGAAATCCGCAAGGGGCCTGGTAACCAGATGAACCTTCACCTTTTTTTCGACTGCGTTCTTCATGCAGGGGAGCATCTGGCTGGTGCGCTTTCCGGTGACAAAGGGGCTTACGATGAGAATCTCACGCGCCGCATTCGCCATGTCATTGGCATACACGGGGAGAAAGTTGCTACTGTCAAAGATAAAGTCTATGGTGTCCGAGGCAATGCTTTCGCCCTTGGCCTTGTAGCCTATGGCTGCGTAACCGCTCAGTCGTCGGCTGTACATCCGTTCCAGTTTTTTCACGCGAACATCCACGTAATCGTAGATCTGCACCTCGCTCTTTTCTTCGAAAAGTCGGTGGAGTCGTCCGGCATACTGCTGCAACGTCCCTTTCCAGGATATGGGCATGGCCAGGAACAGGGTGTCCAGGCGCGGTTCGTCGAAACCCTCTCCGATATATTTGCCGGTGGCCACCAAGGTCAGTGGTTTCTCCGGCGGCATATTCGCCAGAGTCGCCATCACCTCCCTTGTTATTTTGATTCCCATTCCCCCGGTGAGAGTTATGACGTCGGGGATCTCCGTGCGTAACCTTTCCGCCAGTAATCCAACGTGAGCGGTCCGCTCGGTGAGGATGAGGCAATTTCGCCCGTTGCCATGGCTCTTGAGCACGTCATCGATAATGAACTGATTCCGTGCATCATCGGTCACGATCTGGGAATAGAGTTCCTGAATGGAGATCTCTTCCTCGGATTTGTCCAGTGGTACTCGCAGGCCGGTAAACCTGGGGAGGATATAGTGTTCAAATGGGCGCATCTTTGCCTGTTTTCTGGCGTCATCCCGGAAGCGTATGGGGCCGCACTGCATGAAGGATAGTTCAACGACTGCATGACGGCGATATCAATGACTCCGTTTGAATTGTCCTTTCCTCCCCGGATATTCCCGAAATTACTTCTGACTTTCTTGCGACCTGCTTTCTTTGCTCCGATAACCTCATCTTCCGGCACTGCCTTTTCATGGAGTATCAGAAATTCCGTCAGCCGTTTCTCCCATTGGGCAACGAGAGCAACCCGATCCACCAGGATCAGGGTGTTGACTTTCCTTTCGGCGATCAACTTGATGGCCACGATCGTTTTTCCGAACGCAGTGGTTCCCGAGAGGACCCCGATGTCATGCCGAAGCAGTTTTTCCAAAGCCTGGGGTTGCTCATTCCGGAGGGTCCCGTTGAATTCCACATCAATGCTCCGGCCGGAGTTCGTCTTGTCCAGATAGCGGACGGTAACCTCCTGTTTATCAAGCAGGGCGCTCAGTTCCGCTTCGCACCCTCTTGGGAGGCAGAGGTATTCCCCGGCATCCTCCGCGCAGCAGACGATCCTTGGTTTGTCATAGGTCGGCATGCGCAGCGCCTGATATTTATAGAACTCCGGATTCCTGAACGCCGCCAGACGTTTCAACTGATTCAACGCCTTCTGGGAAATGCCGTTTTTGGGGACAAACAGCATATTCGCCTTGACGATTTCAATCTCCGGGGGGAAATCATGGCTCGACAACGTGACGGTGCGGGTTTCCCATGGTTTTTCCGCCTCTTCTTCCACCTGCCGCAGAACGCCAAGTTCGTTCCCCCGGCAGAGCCTGGAGGTGAGGGATGCTATATCTGCTCCTGAAAATTTCCGGATTCTTCCCAGATATTCCCACTGGTCGGCATAGGAGGTGAAGTTTTCATCGACGAATTCGCTGTTCTTATTTTTTCTGGCTTCTTTCTGCAAGGGAAGGGCGATGAGATTGCCCAATCCTCCCTTGGGCATCGTGTCCTGACTCGGGAAAAATCTGTCGTAGGATTTGAAGGTTATCTCATGCTTTCTGCTTGTGGCGCAGGTGAGCAGTGCTGTCCCAAATTTTCGCGCCGCCGTCGCCGGTAGCGGTTCCGTAAAGAAAAACCAGGCATGGGCGCCGTTGCCGGAACGTGATCGCTCCACGGCAATGGAAATGGCAAAATCCGCACAGATGTCCCGCAACGTGGAAATATCCTTCTGCCACCCCTCGTCATCAAAATCAATGGCCAAAAACCAGCAGGTTTCATCAGGGAGCATGGGGTATATTCCTACAATGGCATCATTGAGGCCACGCAGGTGGTCATTAATAACGGCTTCATCCGTAGGGAGATACGCCTTGGAGGCGCAAGAGCCGCAAGAACCTTTCGGTTTGGCGCATAAATCGGCCATCCATTCGTTCCGGCAGACCGGTGCATACCCGAAGGTCCGTTTTTTCCTGTTTTCCCAACGTTTGGCATGCACATCTTCCCTGCCACGGAACAGTGACATGAATAATCGAATCTTATACTTTGTCTCCGATTTGGCGGTCAGGCCTGACGTGGCTACTTCGATAGAGCAACATTTATTCTGTAAATTCTTTATTCCTCTCTAGTTTTTGTGTGACGTGACTCGATTGCAGTTCCTCATGTTGATGCTTCGCTGATTTATACTATCCTCGCGACCTTGTTTCGTTCGTCATGTCGAAGATT
>CAIYUY010000190.1 GCA_903929485.1 uncultured Desulfuromonadales bacterium | reverse complement strand
GATCACCCTCCACAACAAAATCTACCCGATCATTGGGATGAATATGGAAGAGAGCGCGTATGTCTACCGGAATAGTAACTTGTCCTTTTGTGGTGACCGTTGAGAGCATGGCTGACTCCTGTAGGATTAATCTGTTTGGTATTACCTGTGATTATAAGTAATACCGTTTCGACTGTCAAAGGGAACTTTTTTCATCGGTTGAGGTTTTAGTAATCCGGTTCAGCAGGAGGATTCGTGCCATGGCGAAAAGAAAAAACATCAACATTTTTGCATTGTCCTCATCCTGGCTGGAAGGGGAAGCGCTGCAACAGCTTGAACGTGTTGCGTCACTGCCTGGGATGGAACGGGTGGCTGCCTATCCCGACCTCCATCCCGGCAAGGGGGGGCCGGTGGGGGCGGCCATGCTGTCGGAGGGGATCTTTTATCCCTATCTGGTGGGGGCGGATGTAGGGTGCGGCATGGCGCTCTTTGCCACGGAACTGACGACAGCCAAGGCCAAACCGGAAAAGTGGTCCAAGAAACTCTCCGGTCTTGAGGAGCCGTGGGATGGTGATGCCGTTGCCTGGCTTGCCCAGCGGGATGCGACCCCTGAAGGTTTTGCTCCATCGCTGGGGACCGTCGGTAGCGGGAATCATTTCGCGGAACTGCTGCGGGTTCATCAGGTGGTGGATGAAGAGTGCTTCCGGCAACTGGGTCTTGAAGCAAAGCAGCTCTACCTGCTGGTTCACTCCGGCTCACGGGGGTTGGGGGAATTACTACTGCGCACTCACGTGGATGCTCACCGTGACGGGGGATTGACCGTCGGTGATGGCGCCCAGTGCGAAAGCTACTTGGAGCGTCATGACAATGCCGTTGCCTGGGCTGCGGCCAATCGGGAACTCATTGCCTGCCGGTTGTTGGAGCAGTTGGGAAGCGATTACCGGCATATCCTGGATCTGACGCACAACTCCATCACCCGGCGTGAAGTGGCGGGGAAAGAGTGTTATCTCCATCGGAAAGGTGCGGTCCCTTCGGACCAGGGGGTGGTCGTCATCCCCGGTTCACGCGGAACGTTGAGTTATCTGGTCGCGCCTGCCGGATCCCAATCGGCAAACCTTTGGTCCGTGGCTCACGGGGCGGGGCGGAAATGGGGGCGGAGCGATTGCGCCGGGCGACTCCGGGAAAAGTTTACGGCCGAGTCGTTGCGCAAGACCAAGCTCGGAAGTTACGTGATCTGCGAGGATCGCGACCTGCTCTACGAGGAGGCGCCCCAGGCGTACAAGGATATCGAGGCTGTCATCAACGACATGGTGGGGCTGGGGTTGATAACAGTGGTGGCGACCCTGGCGCCGGTGCTGACCTACAAGGTGAGAAAACGATGACGGTTCTTCTCCAGATAACCTCCGGTCGTGGACCAGTGGAGTGCTGCCGGGTGGTAGCGCGACAGAGGAACGCGGAGAAAAACCTACAGGCGGGGCCTCTCTGTCGCATCCGTCATTTTGTGGTTTTCCGGTTGACATGCAATCCCCGGCGCTGTAGTGAACAGTAATATGCCTTTTTATTATACCGCTTATCTCATCCTCCCCCTGCTTGCGGCGCTGGTAAACGGTGTTCTGGCCATTTACACCTGGAAACATCGCCATGTTCCCGCCGCCAGGTGGCTCTTCCTGGTGCTGGTCGGTTTCTTCGGTCATTCCTGTTTTTATGTTCTGAAGACGGCAGCTATCGGTCTCGAACTTAAAATAGTATTTAATTACGGCATCAGACTTTTTATCAGTATTTACACTGCGTGCGTCCCCTTGCTGGTTCTGGCGGTTTTGGGGCAAGAGCGGCTGGTTACCCGCCGGAATATCCTGCTGTTATCAACGATCCCCTGCCTTACCGCCATCCTTACCTGGAGTACCCGGTGGCACGGCCTGGTACAGTACAATTTTCATCTGGTTTCTCGTGAGGGTATTCTGTTGCTGGAACTCTCCCATGGCCCCTGGTACTGGGTGAACCTTTTCTACTGCACAGTGGAAGTGGCTGTGGCGGCTCTGGCCTGCTTCGTCTACCTGTTCCGGGTGAACCGGGCGCGCCGTACCGGTATTCTGCTGGTCCTCCTGGGAATTCTCATCCCCATGCTTGTGGAGGTTACGCAGGTATCCCCTCTCAAGGGATTTCAGATGACCAGTTCGGCTTTTCTCCTTTCCGGTCTCTGCTACTGGTTGGGAGTCTTCCGCCATCACCTGCTGGATCTGGTCCCCATGGCCAGGAAGACTTTTTTTGAAGAGATGAACGAGCCCGCCCTGGTGCTGACTCCCCAGAGCAGTCTGGCCTCCACCAATAAAGTTGCGGGCCGCCTTTTTGGGCTGACTGCCGCTTCCCTGGGGCAGACGTTAAGCGAACTCTTCCCGTCGGGGAACAGCTGGTCCGGTCTGGCGACCGCGGCGCACAACAGCGTGCTTCATGATGTCGGGCACGGTACGTGGTGGCACCTTTCCCGGTCGGAACTGCGCCGTTTTGACACCCTTCAGGGATACCTTCTCGTGCTGCGCGATATCACGGGACAGGCTCTTGCCGAGGAAGGGCTCCGTTCCCTAAACGTCGTGTTGGAAGAACGAAAGGTTGCCGCCGAGGAAGCCAGCAAGGCGAAGTCCGACTTTCTTGCCCTGATAAGTCATGAAATCCGGACTCCGCTTAACTCCCTGGTAGGTTTCAGCGCCTTGGCGCGCAGGGCGACAGATCCGCTGAAACTCGACCAGTATCACGCCATCCTGGAACAATCGTCATGCTCACTCATGGATTTGGTCAACAATATCCTGGATATGAGCAAGATTGAGGCCGGACGGCTGGAGTTCGAAGCTTTGCCCTTCGACCTGCGGCAACTCGTTACTACCCTGGAAGTTCACTATCGTCATGTGGCGGCTCAGAAAAAGCTGGAGTTTCGGCTCGTCATGGACGACACGGTTCCTTCCTGGGTATTGGGTGATCCGGTCCGGTTGCGGCAGATCCTGGCCAATCTTTTGTCCAATGCCGTCAAGTTTACCGACAACGGCGGGATTACCTGCCGCGTGACTTCGGTTGACGGGAGTCCCCAGGGGAGTATCTTGCCGGTTCGTTTTGAGCTGCATGACTCCGGTATCGGTATTCCCGTAACCAAGCAATCCGACCTTTTTAAGCCATTCCAGCAGCTTGATCCGAGCATCTCACGCAAATACGGCGGGAGCGGCTTGGGGCTGGCGATTGTGCGGAGCCTGGTGCTGAAGATGGGGGGGAGTATCGCCGTTGAGAGTCGGGAAGGGGTTGGGAGTTGTTTCAGCGTCCTGTTGCCTCTTGAGCGGAGTGAACCGTCGCTTGTGGCGGAGCTTGTGCAGCCTCTCTCCTTTGCGGTGGGGAAGGTTCTGGTGGTGGAGGATAATCGGTACAATCGGCTTCTGTTGGAGGATCTCCTGAAAGGATGGGGACAGCAGGTCACCCTGGCGGAAGATGGCCCGCAGGGGTTGAGGCTCATGGAACAGCAGAGTTTTGACCTGGTTCTGCTGGATATCCGGATGCCCGGCATGGATGGCATGGAAGTTGCCCGGCGTGTCAGGCTTGGCGAACAGGAACGGGGTGACGCGCCTGTGCCGATCATTGCCATCACCGCGGATGCGGACAGCGCCACTCGTGATTCCTGTCTCCAGGCGGGGATCAATGGGGTGCTGGCAAAACCGCTTATTCCCGATCAGTTGGCTCGGGCCATTGCCCTGCAGCTGGTCGTTTCCGGCGGGACGTCATCGGGAACGGAACCGTTGCTGACTCAGCGGAGTCGCGAGGGGATAGGGAGCAACCCTGAACGTATCAGGACGTACCGGGAGATGTTGACCCGGGATATACACGATGAACTGCACTCCTTGGGGGGGGCGGTTGAGCGAAATGATCGGGAGGGGCTCTGCCGTTGTGCTCACACGCTGAAGGGGCTCTGCGGGGAGTTGACCAACAGGGAACCGGCGGAACTGGCGCTCTGGTTGCAGCAGAACGGATCCTCGGCCCCGGCGGAGCGACTGGGAGAGGTGGCGGCGCAATTGCGAACTTCCTGCCACGCCATCCTCATGCAGGAGGAGAGTTAGTTCAATAGAGAATTAGTTTGTCAAGCAGTTCCTGGAATGTCTCCTGGGAGACTCTCTCTTTTTCTCCGCCTCTCTTCTCCTCCCAATTCTCTCCAGCGAAAGCAGTCAACAGTATGATCGTTGACCATGCCGGCAGCCTGCATGAAGGCATAGCAAATGGTGGGGCCGACGAAACGGAAGCCGCGGCGCTTCAGTTCGCTGCTCAGAGCCTGGGCGGCTGGGATGACGGCGGGGATCTCCGCCGCTGTTTGCCGAGCATGCTGCAGAGGCGCCCCCTCGATACAACTCCAGAGGAATTGGTGGAGGCTCCCGAACTCTTCCCGAAGGGCCAGGACGGCCCGGGCATTGGTGATGGCGGACGCCACCTTGAGGCGGTTTCGGACGATGCTTGAATCGGCCAGGAGTTCAGCTATTTTTTCATGGTCGAAACGGGCCACGGCCTCCGGGTCGAAATCGGCGAAGAGGCGACGATAACCCTGGCGCTTCCCGAGGATGGTGGACCAGGAAAGGCCGGCCTGGGCCCCTTCCAGGGTCAGGAGCTCGAAGAGGTGTCGATCGTCATGGCTGGGGACTCCCCATTCCTGGTCGTGGTAGGCAATCATCTCCGGTGCGGCGCCGGACCAGACGCATCGACAGGTGGCGTCAAGTTCACCGCGGGTTGTTTCGCTCATGAATAGAACTCCCTGATCAGAAGGAGGAGGATGGACAGAACGGAAAGGAGTCCCGCGCCCCCCGCGAGGATGGTGAGGCGTCTTGATCTCAGGGTGAGTTGTTCCATGGCCAAGGCGAGGACTCTTATCTGACCGGCCATCTGTTCCAGAAGTTCCGTTTGGGCCGCATTGGCCGCTTCCAGGTTGATGAGACGCGAGTTCAACGGAGATTCGGTATCGGCTCCCATCCGCCGGTTTCGGTTAACGGTGGAGTAGAGCTGTTCCGCCGTGGTGATGATCTGCGGGGAGAGTCCCAGCAGCTCTTTCAGCACCTTACCGCCAAGCAATGTTCCCAGTCCCATGGAGCCCACCTTTGCCGGGGAACCCGGCCGACTTTTGTCGTTCATGATCATTGAAATGTGATCGTTACTGTTTCTCACCGATCGGCAGGTTCAGGAGGAACGTTATTACACGATTATCCCTTGAACAGGAATTTTACCCGAGACAGAGTACCTTTTTTTGTCATGAGGGGCAACATGTTCCATGGTGAACGACGCCGGTAATGGAAAAGATGTTTGCCCGGTGGAAAAAAAAGGCTATAATGGTCGATTGTTAAACAAGGGGAGATGATCTTTATCCTGTCTCCCTCTCTTCGGATGAAAAGGAGTAGCTCCATGTCCAGGATCCCCTGGGTTGATAAGGAACTCTGTATAAGCTGTACCCTCTGTGTCCAGGCCGTACCGGAGGTTTTCCGGATGAGTGAGAAGAATTTCTCTCAAGTCTACAACCCTGCCGGCGCGTCGGAAGCGAAGATCCAACTCGCCATGGACGGCTGCCCGGTGAGCTGTATCGGGTGGAAGGAAGCATTGTGAGCGTACCCTCATTGCCGGTCGCCGGGATCGTCCGGTGGTTTCCGCGGGTGGCGGGATACTGACAACAGGGGGCATGCCATGAAAACACTCCAGCAATTGATCTACAGCAACCGGAGATGGGCTGAGTGGATCAGCGCCCGAGACCCGAATTTTTTTCAGAAGCTGGCGGATCAACAGAATCCCCAGTACCTCTGGATCGGCTGCTCCGACAGTCGGGTACCGGCCAACGAGATCGTCGGTTTGATGCCGGGGGAACTCTTCGTTCATCGGAATGTGGCCAACGTGGTGGTCCATACCGACCTGAACTGTCTGTCGGTCATCCAGTACGCCGTGGATGTTCTCAAGGTCACGGATATCATCATCGTGGGGCATTACCGCTGTGGAGGGGTCAAGTCGGCCCTGATGCGGGAAAAACAGGGGCTCATCGATAACTGGCTTCGCCATGTGCAGGATGTCATGGTCAAACACGAACGGATTCTGGCGAAGATCGAGGGGTTCACGGAGAAATGGGATCGGCTCTGCGAACTGAACGTGGTGGAGCAGGTGCTGAATGTCTGCCAGACTACCGTCCTGCAGGAAGCCTGGGAACGGCGACAGGACGTGACGGTTCACGGCTGGGTATACGGGATAGAAGACGGACTGGTTCATGACCTGGGATTTAGTGTCACCAATCAGGAGGAGCTTACCGCGGCTTATCGTAACGCTATCAGCGAGGAACGTCAGAAGGTTGTCTGGGAGTGACGAGCAGTCGGTACCCCTCCTCCGGACTATTGTGGTGGATTGTTTTTAATTTTTGATACGATGAGTTTTGAAAGGAAATCCCCTCGCATGGAAAAGCGTTCCATTTTGTCGTTAATTCTGATCGTCACCCTGTTTCTTCTTCTGCTGACCACCGGACGAGCGGATGCCGGCCCCGGGTGGGTCTTCAACAACTGTAGCGGCGGCGCCCAAAAGCGTCTTCAGACCTTTTGGGCCAACAGCCCGTCAGGAATACGAATCGACTCGGCGGGCGTTGGCCACGATTCCGGGAGCGCCATCAGGAAATTTGTCGACCAGTTACCTCGTATCTGCGATCTGAATGGCCCCACCGCCACACTGGGTCAGTGCCTGCCGTTGGCCATTGCCGATACGACGACCTATCCCGGTTCCGACTATTTCGAGATCGGGGTAGTGGAGTACCGGGAGCAGCTGCATAGCGACCTCCCTCCTCTTCGGGGCAACCTCTTTTCCGGAACCGGCGGGACCCTGCTGCGCGGCTACGTACAGTTGGAGACAAAGGTGGTAAGGGGAGAGCGGATCCCTCTTCTCTATCCGGATGGAATGCCGATTACCGACGCCGCCGGCGTTCCGTACCATGCCGTTCATAAACCCCACTACCTTGGCCCTCTCGTTACCGCCTTTCATTACGA
Organism: uncultured Desulfuromonadales bacterium; assembly: GCA_903929485.1. Classification (GTDB taxonomy): domain Bacteria; phylum Desulfobacterota; class Desulfuromonadia; order Geobacterales; family CAIOGM01; genus CAIOGM01. Next base: position 52,433 of record CAIYUY010000190.1, on the reverse strand, counting down.
CCCGGCCTTGCCGGCGGAACAGACCCAATCAGCCTTGCAGATGATTCTGGGACACTCCACCTCCAACGGGAAACCGACCCGGGTAAAGTTCGTTAATCTGCTTCCCACCGGTTCGGCCCAGCTTGTCAAGGGGAAGGTCGTTAAGCGAAACGGCGACCTCTTCATCCCGGTGGACAAGAGCCTCATGGGCGCATCCAGGGGACCAAACGGTGAGACGTACACCGAGAACCGTGTTGCGTTTCATCTCCATGGCGGCGACAACCCCTGGATCAGCGACGGTACGCCGTTTCAATGGATCGCTCCGGTCAAGGAGCGCTCCACGACGGCGCTCAGGGGACCGGTGGCGTATAACGCCCCCGATATGCCCGACCCGGGTCCCGGCGCCATGAGCTATTTCTGGCCCAACGGATTGAGCGCCCGGTTTCTCTGGTATCATGATCACACCATAGGGCTGACTCGCCTCAACACATATGTGGGGAACGTGGCCGGGTACCTTCTTCTGGATCAGGTTGAACGAAGGCTGGCCGGCGCCGGGGTTATCCCCGACCTGAGCGATACCATCCCCCTTATTCTCCAGGATAAGAGCTTCGTCCCCAAGGACATCGCCTTGCAAGATGCCCGGTGGGACCAGAACGCCTGGGGCAAGTACGGCGACCTCTGGTTCGGCCACGTCTACGAGGCGAAGCAGGACCCCACCTCCTGTGATGGAGTGAATCCGGCCGGGCGATGGGATTACGGCCCCTGGTCCGAGCCTCCTTCCCCAGCCCCGTTCCTCCTCCCCGAGGGGAGCTACGGCAAGGTGAGCACCATCCCGGAAAGCTATGGCGACACGGCCATGGTCAATGGGACCCTCTATCCGACGTTAACGGTGCAGCCCAAGGCTTACCGGTTCCTTATACTCAATGGCTCCAATGACCGGATACTCAACCTGGGACTCTACCTGGCGGCGGACATGAAGAGTTATGACCCCGACAATACTTCCACCGCACTCCTTTGCGACGGCGTCTCCAGGCGTCCCGACGGGACCATCCCGACCCCCCGGGAGTGTACCGAAGTGCGGCTGGTGGAAACTGAAAATGAGATGCCGTCCGGAAGATCCAGGGAGTGCCCCGGGGACAACAGTACCGACACGGTTACAGGCCAGCCCTGGATGGAGTCGGGGCGGCGTAAACCATGCCGGCCTGCGTCCTGGCCGGCCGCGGAGAATGCCGACCAGAGGAGCCGGGTTCCAGATCCCCTTACCGTCGGGCCCAAGATCCTCCTGTTTGGCACCGAAGGGGGGCTCCTCCCCAAGGTGGTGGAGATCCCCTCGCACCCCATCAAATTCAGTCGATTACAAAAAGAGTCCAAGGCGCCGGGGCTTCAGAGCCCCGCCGGGCTCTTCCTGGGGAACGCCGAGCGGGCCGACGCCATCATCGACTTCTCCGCTTTCGCGGGGCAGACCCTGATTCTCTACAATGACGCTCCGGCTCCGGTCCCGGCCGGTGAAGAGCGTCTGGATTACTACACGGGGAACGAAGACGAGACCGATGAGGGGGGGGCTCCCGAGACTCTTCCCGGTTACGGACCTAACACCCGCACCATGATGCAGATCGTGGTCGCCGCCTCTCCTCCCTCGCCCCCCTTCGATGCGACACCGCTGGTAAATGGGCTCCCCAACGCTTACGCCCGGACCCAGCCTCCACCGGTGGTGGCGGAGTCCGCCTATAACACTCCTTTTGGCGCCGGCTGGATCGATCAGTACGCACGCCCCTGCACCGATGGCGGCGGGTTTCAAAGCTTCTGCGGCAGCGCACCGGAAACCTGGGATTTCATGACCGGTGACACCATCACCTACTATAAATATCTTTCCCCCGGGAGAGGGATAGTTGATTCGAACCCGACCACGGTTCCCGCCGGCGCCCTGGCAACCGGTGTGCCGGTCCGGAGGAAGAGCATCCAGGAGCGGTTCGACTCCCATGGCCGGGGGAACGCCACCCTGGGGATCGAGGTTCCGGGCCCCACCCCTTTCACCAGGATATCCCTGCCGCTGGGTTACCTGGACCCCGCCACGGAAACGCTGAAGGAGGGTGAGACGCAGATCTGGCGGATTGCTCATAACGGTGAGGACGCCCACCCGGTTCACTTTCACCTCCTGGATCTGCAGGTTATCAACCGTATCGGTCGGGATGGGACGGTCAAACCCCCTCCGGCGGCGGAGCTGGGGTGGAAGGAGACCGTCACCATGCAACCGCTGGAGGATATCGTCGTGGCGGTGCGCCCCAAGCGTCCCGTTGCCCCTTTCGGCTTGCCGTTGAGTATCAGGTATCGTGATCCGACCCAGGTTGCCGGAAGCACCAATAACTTCACCCAGTCGGCCCTGGCCCCGGGAATTATTCCCAATCCCAACAGCAACGTGGTAGCCGATTACGGCTGGGAGTATATCTGGCACTGCCATATGCTGGGTCATGAGGAGAACGACTTCATGCGGCCACTGGTCTTCACCGTAACCAACCGCCGGCTCAATCCGGTGAATCTTGCCGCCACTATTTCCGGTTCACCCCCCAGGGTTACACTCACCTGGATGGATACCAATCCCAACCCGGCCATGGGGGTGGGGGCAACCAACGTCATCTCCCATAAGATCTTCCGCAGGGGGGTGGCCGGCGGCGCCGGTTTTGTGCAGATTGGGACCGCGCCGGCCAACGCCACGAGTTTTTCGGACGGTACGGTGGCGCCGGGTGTCGCCCATGAGTACTACGTGGTAGCTGTCGGCGGCGCCACGCCGGCCGATGCCGCGATGTTTTCCTCCACCACCGACTCGCTGCCGTCAAATACGGTCGTGGCCGGTTTTTCGCACCCCCTTGCGGGAGTTCACCCCTAAAGCGTGTCGGAGGGTATCAGGATGAAGATCTCCAGGATCGAGGAGTGGATGACCCCCCGCCTCGTCATTCAGTTAGGCATCGTTCTGACGCTGCTTGTTTTTTCCTTCGGCTATTTCATCTCATGGCGGGAATATCACAAGCAGTTCGTTATTGACGCCTCCAAGCGGGCGGAGGATGTGGTGGAGATGCTGCAGGACCGAGTGCAGGAGATGGACGGACTCGCTCGTTTCATGGAAGGGATGGGACGGCGGGGGGAGGTTGACCGTGACTCTTTTCGAGAGTTTATCCCCCCCATATTGAGTCATTCAGGGATTCAGGCGGTGGCCTGGGCTCCCTTGGTCCCGGCTTCCCGACGGGAAGAAATGGAGCGCGCCGCCGGTTTTCCCTTCACCCAACGCGCTTCCGATGATTCCCTGGCTCCGGCCATGGCCCGTCGACGTTATTACCCGCTAACTTTTGTTGAGTCGCTCTCGGGAAACCTACGGCTTCTTGGCTATGACTTGGGATCCGATCCGGTGCTGGAGGCGGTGCTCCGGGAGGCGGAAGAGACGGGGGAGATCGAGGTTACGACCCGTGTCAGACTTATTAGGGAACTGGGGGGAGGGTATGGTTTTGTCGTCTGTGCGCCGGTCTATGATGCGGCCCACAAGATTCTCGGTTTTGCCGTGGAGCTCTTCAGGGCGAATGATATCCTCGAGGCCGCGCTTCGACCCACAGCCGGGATGGCGTTGAATACGACTCTTAAGGATCGCGCCGCCCCCCCCGGTGGAGAGCCGTTGTTCCACCATGTCGTCCCCAGGGAGATAGCGGAACAGTTCATGGGAGTGGATGATCTTATCTTTCCCCAGCTCTCCTTTGCCCGTGACTTCACGCTTGCCGGACATCAGTGGCGGGTCGGCTGCGAGGGGACTCGCGGCTATCATTCCGACGCAATCTCCCTGGCCTTTCTGCTGATACTCCCCACGGGATTTTTTATCACGAGATTGAGTTCCCTTTATTTGCGAGAACACCGTCGTTCCCGGGAGGAGGTGGATCTCCTGGTGGAAAGGCGAACCGCCGAACTGGCCACCAGCAACGGAAGACTGCTGGACGAGATCAAGGGGCATCGGCAAACAGAGCAGGTCTTGGCGCTCACCCGTAACCACCTGCAGACCATGCTGGACAACCTTCCCATGGAGGCTTGGCTTAAGGATCGGGATGGTAAATTCCTCATGGTTAATCACCAGTATGCCTCGGCCGTGGGACGTCTCCGGGAAGAAATTCTCGGTCTGACCGTCTTTGATCTCTGGCCGCCTGCTCAGGCGGAGTACTACCATTCGGTGGATGAGGAGATTCTTGCCACGGGAGTCAGCCGTCAGGTGGATGAACATCGGGCGGATGGGGAAGGTGGGGTTGCCTGGTATGAGATTTTCAAGGCCCCCATCATCGCTCCCGATGGTACGATACTGGGAACCACCGGTACCGCCTGGGATATCACTCCGCGCAAACAGTCGGAAGAACAGATCATGATGCAGCAGTATAAACTGGAGAATCTCAATCTTCACCTCACCGAACTGGTGCAGGAAGAGATCTCCAAGAATCGGGCCAAGGATCTGTTGCTCATGAGTCAGGAGAAGCTAGCCTCCGTGGGGCAATTGGCTGCCGGCGTTGCCCATGAGATCAATACCCCCCTGGCCTTCGCCACCAGCAATATCCGTGTGTTCGCCGAGTATTTCCAGAAGCTCCGGACTTTTCTCGGCGCTCAGCAGGAGCTCCTGGCTCCAACCGCCCCTCCGGAACAGCTGAGGGAGCTCGCTGTTACGGAACAGAGGCTGGATATCTCCTTTATCCTGGATGATGCTCCGGAGCTCATTGCCGAATCCCTCTCCGGCGTGGAACGGGTATCACGTATCGTCATGGATCTGAAAAGCTTCTCCCGGGTGGACGCGCCGGTCTACGAGCCGGCCGACCTAACCGCCTGCCTGGAAAACTCGCTGAGTATCCTGGCCCATGAACTGAAGGATCAGGCTGTTATCCATCGGGAGTATCAGCCGCTCCCTCTCATCCCTTGCAACCCCGGTGAGATGAACCAGCTTTTTCTGCATCTGCTCCGTAACGCCGGTCAGGCCCTTGCTCCGCCGGGTCGGATCACCCTCAAGAGCCGGTACGATGATGGTTTTGTTTATCTGGCGGTGGAGGATACCGGTCACGGTATTCCCGAGGAGCTTAACAGCCGGATTTTCGAGCCTTTTTTTACCACCAGGGACGTGGGGCAGGGTGTTGGTCTCGGGTTAAGCGTCTGTCGCGACATCGTCGGCAAACATCACGGCCAGTTACGGGTGGAAAGCGTGGTGGGCGTGGGAACTACCGTTACCGTCAAGCTCCCCCGTCGCGACAAACCTTCATGGTGCTCACTGGAAGCCGGCGACGAGGATGCGACACCGCTCCGGGTGAGCGACAATCTTTAGTTTCTCAAAAGGATAGGAGATAATTTATGCAGCCGCTACATGACGCTTTGAAATCCCTGGGTGAAGGTTCCACCCACTATGGTTATGACCGGCCGGAGTCGTCGCTCCTTGAATGGTTTCCCAGCCCCTTCGCCATCCCGGAGATGAATCCCGCCGGAGTTTCCGGCACTCTCCACATCGTCTGCCCGGAGTTCACCTCCCTTTGCCCCATGACCGGGCAGCCGGATTTCGCCACTATTATCATCGACTACATTCCCCATGAACGGTGTGTCGAATCCAAATCACTGAAGCTCTATCTCTGCGGTTATCGCAACTTCGGCGAGTTTCACGAGAGTTGCGTCAATCGAATCGCCAATGATCTGATCAAGCTCCTTGATCCTCGATGGTTGAAGGTGGAGGGGCGGTTTACCCCCCGCGGGGGAATTCCTTTCTGGCCCATGGCCGAGTACACGAAGCAGATCGGGTGATCATCACTGCACCCTGCATGGATGCTTGACGTCGGAGCGTCTTAAATGAGATACTGTATGCCGTTTAAGTTTATTCTTCGGGGACCGGGTGATGCCGCTCCGAAATTACCCACCACAAGGAGAGTCCTGATGAAAAAGATTTCCGTAGTTGTCGCACTCGTTGCCGTTGCCGCCTTTTCCGCAAATGCTTTCGCCTCCGCACCCAAGGGAGAAGCTCTCTTCAAGGAGAAGTGCGCGGTCTGTCATCCGGATGGCGGCAACATCATGAACCCCAAGGAGACCCTCAAAGGGTTGAAAGACGTCAAGTTTATCACCGGCAAGATTCGCTCCGGCGGTAACGGCATGACCAAGTTCGACGCCAAGACCGTTTCCGACGCCGACTCCAAGCTCCTTGCAGATTACATTATCAAGACTTTTAAAAAGTAACCGGTTCGGTTCGCAGGTTGGCGTGCGGAAAAAAACAACGATCCACGGATTTCACGGATGACGCAGATGTAAGGCCGGGCTCCGGTTGAAAAATCGGTAATTGCTCGTGCAATTCGTGGATTTTTTACTATCCCGTGTACGGCTGGTGGCTGATGGACAAACCGTAATTTCTATCACCAAAAATGGAGGGGACTGCATGGAAAGTATTAATACGGTGGACAGACACGGGCACACGCCGCTGATAGACGCGGCCAAGGGGGGGGATGCCGTTGTGGTGAAGGACCTTCTGTCCAAGAATGTGGATTTGGAGGGGAAGAGCCATAAGGGAAAGACCGCCCTTCACTATGCCGCGGCCAACGGTAAGGGTGAAGTGGTCCGGATGCTGTTGCAAAAGGGGGCTGACGTCAATGTCCGTGACAAGGATTGGCACACGGCGTTGATGATGGCGGCTAATTACGGCTGTAACGAAACCGTTCAGGCCCTCCTGGACGCCGGCGCCGAGGTGGAGGCTAAGACCCTTACCGGGAATACGGCCCTCACCTATGCGGAGTACAACAGTCACCCCGATACCGCGGAGCTGCTGAAAAAAGCGCCGCGCAAGTAGTCGCCATTGTATGCGGGGCGCCCTTAAGGGGCGCCTTTTGCGTATGAACTCAATTGACAAGGAAGATGCGGAGTGGTCAAACCGTCCTTGAATTTTCACCCGATTACCTTTATAGTCAGTCACTATCTTTATGGAGATCCCCATGGCTGTGGAAAAGTTCGAGTCATCGCTGAAGCGGCTTGAAGAGGTGGTGAAGAAGCTGGAAGCCGGTGACCTCTCCCTGGAGGAGTCCCTGAAGGCTTTCGAGGAGGGGGTGAAGCAGGCCGGCTTCTGTTCCCGTAAACTGGACGAGGCGGAAAAACGGGTGGAACTTCTTCTGAAGCAGAAAGACGGCTCCTTCATCAGGGAAGAATTTAAAGAGCAATGAACAATTGACAGTTGATAATTGACAATTAGATTGAGCATGTTTGTTCGTCCGGCTGTCAATTATCAATTGTCAATTATCAATTGAGGTATTACATGGATATCAAGTCGTATCTGAAAGAGCGCTGCCGTACCGTGGACGAAGCCTTGGAACGTTATCTCCCCAAGGATAATGAACTCCCCTTCAGCCTGCACAAGGCGATGCGCTACTCGGTTTTTGCCGGGGGGAAGCGGGTTCGCCCAATTCTGCTGTTGGCGGCCTGTGAAGCTGCCGGGGGAATGGTGGCGCAGGCTCTCCCGGCGGCCTGCGCCATGGAGATGATCCACACCTATTCCCTCATCCATGATGATCTTCCCGCCATGGACGACGATGATTTTCGACGAGGTAACCCCACGAACCACAAGGTCTTCGGCGAAGCCATCGCCATCCTTGCCGGTGACGCCCTCCTTACCGAGGCGTTTATCCTTCTGAGCCGTCAGGCTGAAGCCGCCGGAGTCCCTTCTGATGCGCTTCTCAAGGTCATTGGTGAAATCGCGGTCTGCGCCGGTTCTCGAGGGATGGTTGGCGGTCAGGTGGTGGACATGGAGAGTGAGGGGAACCGCGAGATAGAATTCGCCACGGTTCAGTATATCCATACCCATAAGACCGGCGCCCTCATCAAGGCGTCGGTTCGCTCCGGCGCTCTCCTGGGAGGCGCCGATCCTCAGTGTCTCGCCGCCATGACCCGTTACGGCGAGGCCATAGGTTTGGCCTTTCAGATTGCCGATGATATCCTGGATATCGAGGGAACTACCGAGGAGATCGGCAAGGACGCCGGGAGTGATGAAGCTCGGGGGAAGGCGACCTATCCCGCGGTTATCGGCTTGGCCGAGTCTAAACGGCTGGCAACGGAACTGGTGGAACGCGCTTTTTCAGCTCTGGAACCCTTGGGTGACAAGGGAGATCCGCTGCGTGAGATTGCCACCTATATCATAAAACGGAAATCATAAATGTCCTCACTGCTTGACCATATTAACGGCCCACGGGAGCTGAAACAGCTCTCTATTCCCGATTTGGACCGTCTCGCCGGAGAGATCCGGGAACTGATCATCGACACCTGCGCCGCCAACGGTGGTCACCTGGCGCCGAGTCTGGGGGTGGTGGAACTGACCATCGCCTTGCACCGGGTCTTTGATTCTCCAACGGATCGGATTGTTTGGGACGTGGGGCATCAGGCCTACGCCCATAAAATTCTTACCGGTCGGCGCGACCGCTTTCCGACGCTCAGGACCAAAGGGGGGATCAGCGGATTCCCCAAACGGGCGGAATCTCCCCATGATGCTTTTGACGTGGGGCACTCCTCCACATCCATCTCGGCGGCCCTGGGTCTTGCCGCTGCCCGCGATCTGAAGCAGGGCCATAATAAGGTTGTGGCGGTGATAGGTGACGGCTCCATGACCGGCGGCCTCGCCTATGAAGGGCTCAACAACGCCGGTCATCTGGGAAAGGATCTGCTGGTCATCCTCAACGATAACGAGATGTCGATTGCAGAGAATGTGGGGGCGCTCTCCAACTTTCTTAGCCGAACCATGACCAGCGATTTTGTCCATAAGATCCGGCGGGAGCTGCACGGCTTCCTCAAGGGGGTCGATGTGGCGGGGCTGAACATGTTGCAGGTGGCCCGACGGGCGGAGGAGTCGCTGAAGGGGCTTTTCACGCCGGGAATGCTCTTCGAGGCCTTCGGGTTCGAGTATATCGGCCCCATAGACGGTCACAACACGGAGATGCTCCTGGAGACCCTGGAGAAGGTGAAGCGTTTTGATGACGCGGTTCTTATTCATGTCCTGACCAAGAAGGGGAAGGGATATCTCCCGGCGGAACAGAGCCCCTCACAATTTCATGGTGTCGGTCCCTTTGATCGGTCCACGGGGAAGAGTGGGGCAAAAGGGAAGGGTGGACCGACCTCCTACACTGCTCTGGTGGGGGAGACCCTGAGGAAGATGGCCGCCGATGATGAGCGGATCGTGGCGATCACGGCGGCCATGCCCGACGGCACCGGTCTTTCCGGTTTCGCCAAGGAGTATCCGGACCGGTTTTTCGATGTGGGGATAGCTGAACAGCATGGGGTTACCTTTGCCGCCGGACTGGCCGCGGCCGGTATGAGGCCGGTCTTCGCCGTCTACTCCACCTTTATGCAGCGGGCCTATGATCAGCTCTGCCACGACGTCTGTTTGCAGAATCTTCCCGTACTCTTCGCCTTGGATCGGGCCGGGGTGGTGGGGAGCGACGGGCCGACCCATCACGGTCTCTTCGACTTTTCGTACCTGCGTCATCTCCCCAATATGACGATCATGGCTCCCAAGGATGAAAACGAATTGCAGCATATGATCGCCACGGCCTTCAGCCTGGATGGCCCCGTGGCGGTCCGTTACCCGCGGGGGAACGGCTATGGTGTCCCCCTGGACCAGGCGCTGACAACTCTCCCCGTGGGGAAGGGGGAGCTGCTCCGGACGGGGGCGGACGGCGTCATCATGGCTGTGGGCTCCATGGTCCGGCCGGCCATGGAGGCTGCCGCGCTACTGGCTCTGGAGGGGGTTGAGGTGGGGGTGGTGAACGCTCGCTTCATCAAACCCCTGGATCGGGAGCTCCTCCTCGCCCAGGCTCATGCCTGCCGCACCATCCTCACGGTGGAGGAGAATGCGGTTCAGGGGGGGTTCGGGTCGGCGGTTTTGGAGCTTCTGGAGGAAGAGGAGGTGATCGGGGTTGCCGTCAGTTGCCTCGGCTACCCTGACCGGTACATAGAACAGGGGGAGCAGCCGGAGCTCCGTCGTGACCATGCTCTTGACCCTGCCGGCATTGCCGCGGCCTTTCGGACCCTGGCCGACCGGAGGAGTCACAGCTTTTGAGACGGCTATGAAACATTTTTTTTGCCAATTTCCGGGTTCTCCGGACTCTCTTGCCCAGGTGGCCTTGTTTATTCAGCAGGGGTGCCAAGAGGCGGGGTTATCCGGTGAATTCGTGGAGAACATGGTGGTGATCGCCAGTGAAGCGGTTACCAACGCCATCAGGTATGGCACCCGTTGGGCGGGAGATCTTCTTGCCGTGACCCTGGAAATTTCCGCCGAATATGTCGCACTTCATGTTCTCGATCACGGGCCCGGTTTTGATCCGGAATTGATCCCCTCCCCCGACCTTGATGATCCCTCCGAGGGGGGATATGGGATATATATCATCAAGTGTCTCGTGGATGAGGTCAATTATCTTCGGGGTGATGACGCCAACACCATGATCATGATCAAACGGATCAGTTTGTCATAACGCCATAGGAGCATTGTTATGAAGGTACTTCCAACGTCCATCCCCGATCTGCTCATTATCGAACCGAAAGTCTTCGGCGATGATCGGGGGTTTTTTTTCGAAAGTTTCAATGAAACTGTCTGGGAAGAGCAGACCGGCGTGACGCGACGGTTTGTCCAGGACAACCATTCCAAATCCGGGGCTAATGTCCTCCGTGGGCTTCATTATCAGGTAACCAGGCCCCAGGGGAAGCTGGTTCGGGTGGTGAGCGGCGAGGTTTATGATGTGGCGGTTGACATCAGGAAAAGCTCTCCCACCTTCGGAAAATGGGAGGGGTGCTACCTCTCCGCCGCCAACAAACGTCAGTTCTGGGTGCCCGAGGGGTTTGCCCACGGCTTTCTGGTGGTTTCGGATTCGGCGGAATTTCTTTATAAGACCACCGACTATTATGCCCCGGAGTTTGAGCGTTGTATCGCCTGGAACGATTCAGAGCTGGCCATTGATTGGCCGCTGGTGGGGGAACCGATCCTTTCGGCCAAGGACCTGCTGGGGACGTCGTTTGAAAACGCGGAGTACCATGTCTGAATAAAACAGTTGACACCGGGGAGCAGATTTACTAAAAAGGATAAAAATGGTCTTGAAGGCAATGTAATGATGGAATTGACCCGCAAGGGTGAGTATGCAGTCAGGGGGATTATTCATCTGGCCCGCCAACCCTACGGAAACGTCGCGCTCCTCAGCGATATAGCGGAGGAAGCCGAAATCCCTCAGACGTTTCTGGCCAAAATTTTTCAAAATTTTGCAAAACTGGGATTCATAAATTCCTATCGCGGCACCGGTGGGGGGTTTTCTCTTGCCCGACCGGCGTCGGCCATAACCTTGCGTCAGGTTGTTGAGGCGGTTGAAGGGCCCATAGCTCCCAACCGCTGCGTCACCCAGGGGGGGGAGTGCGACCGTTCCGCCGCCTGCGTCGTGCATGACGTCTGGCGCCGGGTGCAGTTGCAGACCCTGGAAATCCTGGACGGCGTGACCATCGAAGAGTTGGCGCGGAAAAGCAAGTAGCAAACAAGAAAAACTCTTAACTACTTAAGTTTGTTCGGTTTTAAGGTTTTGTCGATGATTTTGGCGGTAAGGAGTTTGTCATGAGTCTCAAAACAGGATACTCCGACGATGTCACCCGGGGGTTTTTGACCTGGAGCATCATCTGGGGGCTGGTAGCGGTTCTGGTGGGGGTGTTTATCTCGTTTCAGCTCGTCTTCCCACAGCTGAACTTTCCGCCGTATCTGACCTACGGCCGGCTTCGGCCCATCCATACCAATGCCGCGATCTTTGGCTGGGGGATCGGAAGCTTCATGGCGATGTTCTACTACATCACCCAGCGGTTGACCAAGGTTCCCATCTGGAGTCCCGGCCTGGCCCGATTCCAGCTTTGGCTCTTTAACCTGGTCATCATTCTGGCGGCCGTCTCCCTGGCCATGGGATACACCCAGTCCAAGGAGTATGCCGAACTGGAGTGGCCCATCGACATTCTTGTGGTGATCCTCTGGGTTATCTTCGCGGTGAATATCTTCATGACCATCATGAAGCGTAAAGAGGAGCAGATGTATGTCTCCCTCTGGTACATCATCGCCACCCTGGTGGGGGTCGCCGTTCTTTATCTGGTGAATAACGCCAGTATTCCTGTCTCCCTTTTTAAATCTTACTCAGCTTACGCCGGGGCCAATGACGCCAATGTCCAGTGGTGGTACGGGCACAACGCCGTGGCCATGGTCCTCACCACTCCGCCGTTGGCCATCTTCTATTATTTTCTGCCCAAGATCACCGGTGTTCCCATTTACAGCCACCGGATGGGAATCATTGCTTTCTGGAGTCTCATCTTCATGTACCTCTGGACCGGAGCCCATCATCTTCTCTGGACACCGGTTCCTGACTGGGTCCAGACACTGGCCATGGGTTTTTCCATCATACTCATTGCCCCCTCCTGGGCCTCGGTCTTCAACGGTTACTTTTCCATGAACGGCCAGTGGCACCAGATGCGGGACAATTATCTGGTCAAGTTCCTCATTTTCGGCATTACCTTTTACGGTCTCCAGACCATTCAGGGGCCGTCTCAGGCGATCAGAACCTTCTCCGCCTTCATACACTACACCGACTGGGTGCCGGGGCATGTCCATATGGGGGCGCTGGGGTGGGTCTCCCTGGTCCTCTTCGCCGGGATCTATTACCTGATTCCACGCCTCTATAACACCGAACTCCATAGCGTAAAGCTTGCCAATGCCCACTTCTGGATGGCGACAGTGGGGCAGCTCATCTACTCCATCAGCATGTGGGTCGCCGGGGTACAGCAGGCGACCATGCTTCACGCCACCAACGCCGACGGGAGCCTTCACTACACCTTCATGGAGACTCTGGCCGAGATGTATCCCTACTGGCATATGCGGGCCGGCGGCGGGGTCATCTATCTGGTGAGTCTGCTGATTTTCATTTATAACATCATCAAGACGATACGGAGCGGCAGCGCCGTCGGAGAAACGCTCCGCGCTACCGGCGCGGCTTGAGGGGGGGACGACATGTTTGATCTTCTGGAAAAAAAACCGGTTATCCTGCTGCTCCTGGCGGCCGTGGTTATCATGATCGGCACCACCGTGACCATGATCGCCCCGTTCAAATGGATCAATGACCCGTCGCAAAAAATCGTGGGGGTCAAGCCCTACACCCCGCTCCAGCTGGAAGGACGGGATCTCTACATTCGCGAGGGGTGCAACAATTGCCACACCCAGACAATCCGTCCCCTGGTGGCCGACGTGGCTCGCTACGCCCCCGGTTCCACTGACGGCTACTCCAAGGTGGGGGAATTCGTCTATGATCAGCCGCACCTCTGGGGTTCTCGCAGGACCGGTCCCGACCTGGCCCGCATCGGCGGCAAGTACCCGGACGCCTGGCACTATAAGCATATGGAAGATCCCCGGAGCATGGTCCCAAAATCCAACATGCCCGGCTATGGTTTTATGAAACAGCCGCTGGACATCTCCCTCACCGAGAGAAAGATGAAGGCTCTCGGTTTCCCCTATACCCCGGAGGAGCTGGATGCGGTGAGGGGAAAGACGGAGATGGACGCCATGGTTGCTTATCTGCAGAAGCTCGGCAATGATATTCCCTGGCGTAAGGCCGCGGCCGATGCTCCCCTGGTGGGTAACCTGACAAATCCCTTTGCGGAAAACGTCGCCGCCGCGGCCGAAACCGGGAAGGTTCTTTTTCAGCAGAACTGCGTCCAGTGCCATGGTGTTGACTTGAAAGGGGGGATTGGTCCCGATCTGAAGACTTCGGCCCTTTCCGAGGGGGATCTCTTCTCGAAAATTTTCCAGGGGAAGGGGGGGATGCCGGCCTTCGGAGATACCCTTGGCAAGGAGAAGGTCTGGAAGCTGGTCAGCTACATCTCGTCCCGTAAAGGGTTGAAGTGACATGGCGGCGGCTACGCTCTATTACCTGGGGACAATCATCCTGCTCCTCCTTCTCTTTGTCCTGATTGTCGTCAGGACCTGCAGCGGGAAGCGGAAAGAGCGGTTGGAGAGTCCCAAATTCCGGATGCTTGATGATGACGACCTGAAAGGGAGGAAGTAATGGCGGAACATGATTTTGACGGGATCAAATACCGGGATGACGGCAACCGCTCCCCGTTTATATTTCGTATTCTCTTCGGGACTCTGGCTGTGTGGGGTCTGCTCTTCATGGGATACTACCTGCTCAGCGGCTGGAGTTCGGAAAAAGAGTTTGCCGAGAAACAGCGACTGGCTGCGGCCAAGTCGGCCGCGTTCGAGCTGAAGGAAAAATCCGCGCCCGGCAAGACGGCCGGCCCGAAGGGCGATCCGGCGGCGTATCTTGCCGCGGGGAAGTTGATCTTTTCCCAGCGCTGCGTTGCTTGCCACGGAGCGAACGCCAAGGGGGGGATCGGTCCCGATCTGACCGGGAGCGTGTTCAAATTCGGCAAAAGCGGAGCCGCCATTCTGGAGAGCGTCGCCAATGGCCGCCCCGGCGGCATGCCCGGTTTCGGCAAGGAGCTGGGGCATGAGCAGTTGGAAGGGGTTGTCACCTATCTCCTTTCACTGAAGTAGCGTGCCGCAGCCCCGTCTCGCCCCCAAACGACAAGCCGTTCAGTGGCTCTCCACCCTGCTCCTCCTGCTCATGCCATTCGTCAGGGTGGGTGGAGAATCACTGCTGAGGCTTGACGCCGTCTCGCGCACTCTTTATTTCTTCGGCGCCGCCATCAGGATCGAGGAGTTTTATCTCGTACTCCTCACCTCTCTTATCTTCCTCTTCATCTTTCTCTTCGTTACCATGCTCTTCGGCCGGGTCTGGTGCGGCTGGTTCTGCCCCCAGTCGACTCTCACCGACTTTCTGGAGTGGGCGGAGCGACGTATCGGTAAGGCTTTGGGGCGGAGTGCTATTGCCAAGCCGGTGTGTCATCTTATCGCCGTGGCCCTGGCGTTTCTGGTGGCTTCCAACCTGATCTGGTACTTTATCCCGCCGACCGAATACCTGCGGCGTCTCCTTGCGGGAACTCTGGGGAATGTGGCGGGGATCTCTCTTGTTTCCGTGGCGTTTCTTGTCTGGGGAGATCTGACCTTCATCCGGAGGTATTTCTGCAAGGCGATCTGTCCCTATGGCCGGATACAGCTCTTGGCCATGGACGTGAACACCCTGACCCTGGAGTTCGATCCCGACGAGGCCTGCCGCTGCATCGGCTGCAATTCCTGCGTCCGGGTCTGCCCCACCGGCGTCGATATCCGGAACGGTTTCCAGGTTGAGTGTATCAACTGCGGACGCTGCCTGGACGCCTGTCGGGACGTGCTCAACCGTTTGCACCAGCCGGGGATCATGCGGTACACCTTCGGCCGGCGCGCCGGCGGTGGCGGACGACCGGTGAATGCCCGCTCCCTGTTGCCGGCTACGGTGATCATGGTTCTCTCGTGCATCCTCGCCTTCGCCATGGCCCACCGCACGGAGGGAACCATCAAGGTGGGGCGGGGTGGGGATGGCGGGGTGAGACGGCTCTCCGATGGCGGGGTGGTGAATTTTTACACCGCCTATGTGGAAAATCGGTCTCGCACCCCGGCGGTTTACGGCATACGGGTGGAGGGAGCGGCGGGAGAGAAGGTGGAACTTCTGGGGCCGACGAATGAGCTCAAGGTGGACGCCAATGAAAACCGTAAAGTAGATTTCATCGTCAGGGTGACGCCGGCGCCGACTTCTTCCCGGAAGCTGAAACTTCGGCTTTTGCGTGGAGCCGAGCGGGTGGCCGAGGCGGAGATGACGCTGTTGGTTAAATAATAGGTTGGTGCTCAAATGACCACACATCGGCAGCATGGCGGCAAATCCTGGCTCTACGGCCTCCTCACCCTGGTGGTGTTTTTTTTGATCGCCACGGCCTGGTCTCTCCTCAAGGCGGGGAGGGATGTGAGCCGGGTGGTCGACCGGGATTACTATAATCATGGCCTCCTGTACGCGCCGGTCGATGCCGCCTCGGCCGCGGCCCGTCTGGGGTGGCGCTCCCGGCCCGTATACCGCAACGGCCGGCTTGAGCTGGGGATTACCGACAGAAACGGCGCTCCGGTTACGGGCGGAACCCTCACCGTCACCATGGAAGGGAAGGGAGCTCCCGTGGGAACCCTTACCTGCGGGATGCCGTTGCCGGGGCTCTACTGTGTCCCTCTGTTGCCGGTGTCCGGCTCCGTCATCAAGGCGGCGTGGCTCTTCCGGCGAGGGAGCGATGTCATGAGCGGCAGGATGACGGTGATGCCGTGACCCAACCGCCCCGGCGGTGTCTCCACTGCGAGGCGGAGCTTCTCCCCGGCGCGGTCGTGGCGGATCTCTCCGGGGAGGTGGAGCGGCTCTTCTGCTGCAAGGGGTGCCTTGGCGCCTATCATCTTATCATCGGCGCCGGTCTTCATGATTATTATCGTCGCCGGGAGTGGCAAGAGAAGGGGGTGGGGAGCGGGGCGTACCGTGATGAGTTCGGTGACGAGTACCTGGCCCGTTTCGTCCGTCCGGCAGGGGACGACTCCTCCCTGGATATCCTCATCGACGGTATTCGTTGCGCCTCCTGCGTCTGGCTCAACGAAAAGATCATCTCCGGTATTTCCGGGGTACGAGAGGTCCGGGTTAATTACGCCACCGGTCGGGCTCGCGTTCTCTTCGACCCCTCTCGAACCACCCCCGCCGCGCTGTTTCATCGGATCTCTTCCGCCGGCTACATCCCTCGCCCCTATTCTCCCTCCAATGCCGATTTTGCTTATGGCGCTGAGCGAAAAAAACTTCTTCTTCGCCTGGGCGCCGCCCTTTTTCTTTCCATGCAGCTCATGGCCTCCTCCTTTGCCCTCTATGCCGGTTTTGTTCAGGGGATGGGTGGCGCCATGCGGTGGGTCATGCAGTGGTTTTCCCTGGTTGTGACTACCCCGGTGATCTTTTACTCCGGCTGGCCTTTCCTGCGAGGCGCTTGGCGGAGCATCGCCTACCGGGCGCCGGGGATGGATCTTCTCATCACCGTCGGCGCCCTTGCCTCGTACCTCTACAGCATCTACGCCCTGGTGAGCGGAGGCGAGGTCTATTTCGAGACCGCCGCCATGATCATCACCCTCATCCTCATCGGCAGGCTCCTGGAACTGACGGCCCGGCATCGCGCTACCGCCGGGGTGGAGCGGCTCCTGGCCTGCGCCCCGGCCCGGGCGCTCCGTCTCAAGGGGGATGACCAGGAGAGTGTGGAGACATGTGAACTGATCCTCGGCGATATGGTGCTGGTCAGGGAAGGGGAGCGGTTCCCCGTGGATGGGCTGCTGTTGTCGGGTGAGAGCGAAGCGGATGAATCCTTGGCGACCGGTGAATCACTCCCCGTCCATAAAAAAGCCGGTGATCCGGTTATTGGGGGGAGCATCAACCTCCTGGGCTCCGTTCGGATCCGGGTGGAGTGTCTTGCCGCGGAGAGCTTCATCGCCAGGATCGCCCGGTTGGTGGAGGAGGCGCAGCAGCGCCGTGCTCCCATTCAGAACCTGGCGGAACGGGTCGCGTCTTTCTTCGTCCCGGCGGTGCTCCTCCTGGCTTTGATCACCTTCGTGGCGCTCCTCCTCGCGGGGCTCCCCTTCGGCGCTGCGCTCATGAAAGCTCTGGCCGTGGTGGTCATTGCCTGCCCCTGCGCCCTGGGGTTAGCCACCCCCACGGCGATTGTGGCGGGGAGCGGGGCCGCCGCCTCTGTCGGGATCATCTTTCGGGGGGGGGATATCCTGGAGCGGCTGAGCCGGATCAGGCGGGTTGTTTTTGACAAGACCGGAACCCTTACCCAGGGGCGGCCTCGGGTGGTTCTCGTCCGCCCCGCCCAGGGTGTTTCCGCCGAGCTTCTGGTGAAAATCTGCGCATCCGTGGAGTCCGGTTCCAGTCATCCCCTTGCCGGGGGGATAACGGAGTATGCGGCGAGAATGGGCATAGTCGTTACTCCCCCTGACGCCGGCGTCAGGGCGACTCCGGGTGGAGGAGTTGTCGGCCTGTTTGACGGGGTGGAAGTCATTGCCGGGACGGCGCGGTTTCTGCGGGAACGCGGGATCGAACTCCTTCTTGAGTCGGAAAGTGATGGTGGCAGTGTTGTTTATCTGGCCAGAGCCGGCGTTTATCTGGGACGAATCCTGCTGAAAGACAGGCTCCGTCCCCAGGCGCCGGCGGTGGCGGCGTATTTCGAAAAACAGGGAATAAACGTGACGCTCCTCTCGGGGGATCGTCCGGAGCATGTGGGGGAGATCGCCCGCGAGGCGGGGATCAGCGACGCTCATGGGGGAATGCTCCCGGAAGAGAAGGGCGATTATGTGAGGGGGAGGGAAAGGAAAGGTGAGCTTGTCCTCATGGTTGGGGACGGGATCAACGATGCCCCGGCCCTCTCCGCCGCCTCCGTGGGGTGCGCCATGGCCGGCGGCACCGATATGGCCCTGGAAAGTTCGACGCTTATTCTCACCAGGCCGGATCTGGGGAGGATCATGACCGCCCACCGGTTGGCGATTCGGACCATGCGGATTATCCGTCAGAACCTGGCCTGGGCCTTCATCTACAACTTGGTGGGGATTCCCCTGGCCATGACCGGGCGGCTCACCCCCATTTACGCCGCCGGGGCCATGGCCCTCAGTTCCCTCTGCGTCGTGGGGAATTCGCTCCGGCTCACCCGACTGGGAAAGGGGCGGGGGATTGGATAATGAGGTTACTATTCAGGGCGATGCTTCGGCTGTCACTCCGGGCGATGGGGGTAACCGGTATTTTTTTATCCTCTCCCACAACATGCTGGACGAGCCAACTGCTCAAAAAAGTGATGAGAACTCGTAGTCGGTCCGCTGACCGGTTGCTCTCCTTGTCAATGACCTCCTGAATTCTTTTTTCGAAGTATCGGTGCTCAATCTTGTGCATGATTACCCCTTTATATTTGACCTCTCCCATGTACTCCTCTTCCGCCTTGAAGTGATAAAGAGTGTATTTGTGGAGTTCCAATAATATTTCGTGCAATGATTCCCTATCGTTATTGTTGCACTGGAGATGGAGTTTGTTGAATATGTCGAAGAGAATCCTGTGTTGCTCGTCTATGGTGTCATTGCGAACCGAGTAGGAATCGTTCCAAATCAATAGTGACATCTGCTTCTCTCCTTCATTTTTGTGATGAATATCCGCATTGTCACGCAGCGATAATGCCGACGGATATTTTTTTGTCCTCTTCCAGGATATGCCGCAAGATCCAATTACTCAAAAACGCGATGATCAAGCGAACCCGGTCCACGGTGCAGTCGGATTCATGCCGGGTGAATTCCTCTACTCTTTTTTCAAAGTAGCGGTGCTCGATCTTGTGCATGATTATCCCCTTGTATCTCATCTCAACCATGTACTCCTCCTCCGCTTGGAAGTGAAACTTCGTGTACTCCTGAAGCTTGCACATCACGGCAGGCAATGAGTCCATGTCGTTATCGGTGCATTTTTTATGCAAGTTGTTAAAGAGATGCAGCAGCGCCTTATGCTGGCCATCCATGAGGTCGTTATGTATGGAGAATGATTCGTTCCATGTTAAGAGTGACATCCGCTGCTCCGGCAAACTGTTTTATTCGGTCAGTTAAGAAGAGTTACCCTCTCTCCGGGGAATTTTGACGGTAAAGGTGGCTCCCGAGCCCACGGCGCTCTCCACCCGGAGCATTCCGTGGTGTTTGGTGACGATGTCGTGACAGACGCTTAATCCCAGGCCGGCGCCCTGCCCCACGTCCCTGGTGGTGAAAAAAGGTTCAAAAATACGTTCCTTCAGCTCTTCGGGGATGCCGTGGCCGTTGTCCGCCACCGCCGCGTAGACGAAACCGTCATCATGCCAGCACTTCAGGGTAATCTCTCCCGGGGGGGTGAGCGCCTGGACGGCGTTCCGGAGAAGATGCAGAAAAAGTTGGTTCAGCTCTCCGGGGTTGCAGAGTATGGTGGGGAGCGGCTCATACTCCTTCTTGATAGTCCCCGCTGCTTTCAGCTCATGGGTCAGGATGGCCAGGGCGCTCTCCATGCAGACGGAGAGATCGGTCATTTCTTCTCCCAGGTTATCCACCCGGGAGAAGCTCTTCAGGTCAAGAACGATGCGCGATACCCGTTCCACACCGGAAAGGGATTCGGCTATGAGCTCCGGGATGTCTTCCAGGATAAAGGGGATATCCAGTTTTTTTTCCAGTCGGTTGAGCTCCCGGCGCTTCTCCTGGGCTGTCGTGGCTTCCAACAGCATCCGCTGTTCGGTCATGAACATTTTTAACTGAGCGAAGTAATTATTGAATATGCTTATATTGCTGGAGACGAAAGCCAAGGGGGTGTTGATCTCGTGGGCCACCCCCGCAGCCAACTGGCCGATGGACGCCAGCTTCTCCTGGCTCATTAGCAGCAGATCCTTGGCCCGGTTTTTGTCAATCTCTTCCGCCACCAGCTCTTCCAGATGGGCATTGAGGGCCTCCAGTTTGAACTGCTGCATCATGATCAGCTCTTGGGTCTCTTTACGGTTGGTAATGTCCCGGGCCGTGCCGGTGGTGCCCAGTACCTGGCCGTCGGCGGCGATGATGGGCGCCTTGAAGGCTTCGAACCATGCGGCGCCGGGTCTATCCTCGTGCTGCTCTTCCACCTGTCGGCTGACCCTTGACGCCATGATCTCCTGGTCCATGGCATGGTAGTAGCCGGCCAATTCGCGGGGCCAGAGATCGAAGGCGGTGCGCCCCAGGATCTCCTCACGGGGGCGACCCACGGCGTCGGCGAATTGCTGGTTAACCATGAGCAGCCGTCCTTCTCGATCCTTGAGCCATGCTTGCATGGGGAGGTTGTCCAGAATGGTCTGCATATGGTTGTGGGAGAGGGCCAGCGCCTGCTCCAGTTCCCGACGGGCGGTGACATCCCGACCGACACTGATGACCCCCAGGGGGCGGCCGGTCTCGTCATGGAAAGGAACCCGGATCGTCTCCAGAAGAAGCTGCTTCCCGTCGGCGAGGGTGAGCGATTCGTCCGAGGTCAGAGTGGCTGTCGTCGCCATGGCGTCCTGTTCTTGTCGTCGTAAGCGGGCGGCCAGCTCATGGTCTGAAATCAGCGTACCATCGTCCTTGCCGATGATCTTCTCCTTGGCCAAGCCGATGAAACGCGCGGCGAAGGCCTCGTTGCACCCCAGATACCTTCCGGAGGGGTCCTTATAGGAGATCAGGTCCGGGATGGTGTCCAGGAGTGAGCGAAGAAACCGCTGTTCCTCCTCCAGGCGGCGGCGGATCTGTTTCAGCTCGGTGATGTCCTGGGTGGCGCCGTGGTGACGTGTTTCGGTGGCTCCCGCCTGGTAGAAGAGCGCCAGATGCCGGAGAGCCCCATCCCGGCGGAGAATACGGTATTCCAGATTCCGCGGAGAGGATCGGAAATTATTTGTCTCTCCGGTAAAGGCCGCGGCCACCAGGGGGGCGTCCTCGGGGTGGACGAAACGTTGAATGTACTCAGCCAGGGGCAAGCTCTTCCCCCCCTCTTTTTCGGCGGAGGTGGCGTACTGGGCGTAGCAGCGATCGTCAAAGGTGAAGGAGTTGGCGGAGCGGTCGTACTCCCAGTAGGCCAGTCGCGCCAGATCCATGGCGATTCCCAGGTGCAGTTGGTGCAACTCCTGTTCGGCGGCCATCTCCTGGCGGGAGGTTACATCATGGATGATGGCAAAGAGCAGTCGCGCGCCGGATGCGTCCAGGTGATCGATGAGGGAAGAGTGAACCTCCACGGCCCGGAATGCGCCGTCGGCCAGGCGGTGGAGCTGGATGGCGGTCTGATGCGTTACTCCTTCCGTCACCCGGTGGGCGTTTCGGTTGATCTCGGCATATTTCATGGAGCGAAGGCCGGCTCGTGAATAGCCGTAAAATTCTTCGGCGGCTTCATTGGCGTCGATGATGGCTCCGCTGTCCGGATCTACCAAGAGAATGGTGGAACCGATCCGCTCGAAAAAGGTCTGAAACTGGTCCCGGCTGGCTCGCAGCGCCTCCTCCGTCCGCTGTCGCTCCGCGATCTCCTCCCGCAGTTCGGCGGTCCGGACCGCCACCAGCGCCTCCACCTCTTCCCGATAGCGGAGTTGCTGCGCCAGATAAAGGTAACTCAGCCGGGTGATGAGCATTCCCATGGGAAGGATCAGCAGAAAGAGCAGGGAAACCGTTTCGGCGTGATACCCGCGAGTCCCCTCGGAACTGATCCGCCATTGCCGTCCGCCAAAAAGGAAGTCCCGGGTATGGGTGAGTTTGGGAAAGACGAGGTAGTCCAGGCCGGGGAGTCGCCGGGTAATCTTTTGGGAGACCTCGCAGCGGTGCAATAGTTTTTCGTTGCCGCTGCCGGTGATGTCGTCGAGAGTGGTGTGGAACGCCAGTCCGGCGGTG
The DNA here is from genome assembly GCA_903929485.1 of uncultured Desulfuromonadales bacterium. GTDB lineage: Bacteria > Desulfobacterota > Desulfuromonadia > Geobacterales > CAIOGM01 > CAIOGM01. Next base: position 30,073 of record CAIYUY010000190.1, on the reverse strand, counting down.
GGTCGCAGCGCCGCCTCCAGCATGTCTCCCGCTCTGAATACCCCCACGGCGAATCCGCGGAGCTTGTCCCCTTGACCAAGGACAGGAGCGTACAGCAGAAACCCGTATTGCGCTCCGCGTTCACTCATGAGCCTGATGCGCCCCGTCGCCGTGATCTCCCCACTTCTCTCCGCTGCTCGGAGCGCGGCTTCCCGGCTGGTTTCCGATCCCAGGTCAAAACCGAGTTCCCGCTCTTTTCCCTCCAGCGGTTCCAGAAAAGAGAGCGGGAAATAGCGCTCCCGCGCAGTCGCCGCCACCAAGTCGCCATGGGGATCGAGCTGAGTGATACGGAAACCCTCCCTGCCGCTGCTCTGCTCCATCTTCAGCCGTTGGGGGTGGGTAACCACCGGCGCCCAGGCCGACGCCTGCATTCCTGGCTGTTTCAGAGTCGGCAGGACAAATTCTCGAAAAGTATCCCGGTCAATTCGACCCGCTCCCTTGATGAAGCGGCGGAGACCGTCCAGTTCCAGCAGACGGTCCTGCAACGCTTCCACCACGTCCTCCGCCCGTTTCGAGGCGTCGGCGATGAACTTTTTGCGGTAATCCCGCCATGAGACGGCATAGCCGAGGGAGAAAAGGAACAGCGTCAGCACGATGCCGACCCGCGCCACCAAGCGGGGCGCAGCCCGTCGTTCCAATTTTTTCAACCCGGATCCGTTCATCTGAAACATCCTCTGCTACTGTTGTCCGTCATGAGCCTAAGCGTTTATTCGGGGCGCTTCGCTCAACTTGTACAAAGAAGCTACACGGTTTTGCATAGGGTGCATGACATCTGCTTATCCTCGCCGATAACATGCTTTTGGAGCCAGTTGCCGAGAAAAAGGATGAGCTCATGGCAAAGTTTGTACTCTTTTCTGTACATTTTGAGCTTGATTTCCAGAATTCGAGTCATGTAGAACTTGTGAAGTAACATATGGCTCTGAGCGTAGGTATATTCCGCTTCATTCATGCAGTTTTCTTCGGCGGTAAAATGGTAGTCGGAATATGCTTCCAGTTCATCCAGGATGACGCTGTACGTCTCGGCGGTATCGTCCGCCATGCACTTTTCATTCAGTTTGCGAAATATCTGGAAGAGTTCCTTGTGGTGACCGTCAAGAAGTTCGTTGTCTATTGAATAATTTTCATCCCATGCCATGAAGGACATCTTTACTCCTTTTGTCTGAAGAATCGTCTGCTTGGTGCGGGATCCGGTGGCTTTCATTCGTCATCTTACGGTATACAGCGCTCTTTTACCAGAAATAACAATAATACTCAGCAAGTTACATGCCAAATATCTCTAAATGGTAACAAGGCGCAACCCGCCGTAATAACGCGCCTTCCGCGGATCGGTTCGTGACGGCCTGAAATGTTCGAACAACATATTGTTTAAACCGGGGAGAGTCGTGTCATATGGCGTAACTCCGGCCGGGTGGATGCGCAAACGGAGCGATGATCGGCGAGGGGTTTTACCGGTTCAGCCGGCTTCCATGATGAGGGGGAGTTTGACCGTGAAGGTAGTCCCCCGGCCCGGTTCACTTTCCACGGTGATCTCTCCCTGGTGCTTTTTGATGATCTCGTGAGAGATGCTGAGTCCCAGACCGGTCCCCTTGTCCATATCCTTGGTGGTAAAGAAGGGGTCGAAGATCCGTTTCCGTACCTCCTCGGTCATTCCGCTGCCGGTATCACTTACCGAGGCGTAGACGAAGGATTCATCATGCCAGCACTTCACGGAGATCTCGCCGAAAGTGGTGATGGCCTGTCCGGCATTCACCAGCAGGTTCAGGAATACCTGGTTCAGTTGGCCGGGATGGCAGAGAATTCGCGGCACCGGAGAGTACTCCGTCCGGATGGCGGCCACATATTTAATTTCGTTATTCACGATGGTCAGGGCGCGTTTCAGGCAACTGTCCAGCGCCATGGGTTGCCGCTCCTCGGCGTCTTTTCGGGAAAAATTCTTCAACTCCAGCACGATGTTTTTGACCTGATCCGCGCCGTCCAGGGACTCATTGATCAGATCCACCCCTTCTTTCAGGATATAATCTATGTCGAGCACGTTCCTGCTGCCGGCGACAATCTCCTTGGTGGCGCAGGGCGACTCGTTGAGGCAGTTGCTCTGCCGGATCCGGTCGAACCGGATTATCTTCTCGAAGTAGTCGATGAGCAGTCGCAGGTTGCTGGAGATATATCCCATGGGATTATTGATCTCGTGAGCGACCCCGGCCGCCAGTTGTCCCAGGGTTCCCATCTTTTCATTCTGCATGAGCGCCCTGTCTTTATCCCGATTTTTCGAGACCTCCGACGCCACCCGCGCCTCCAGATCTCTGTTGGAAACCTCCAGTAATTCCTGGCTGTAGCGCCGTTGGGCGACCTCAAGATGCAAAAGTTTCGTCTGCTCCCGCAAGGCCGCCTCGATCTGCTTGCGCGTGGTGATGTTTTCATGAGCTATGACCGCACGGGGGGGGCCGTCGATGACGAACATGCTGACCTTGGCGAAGAACCACCGTTCCGTCGTGGGGGAGTGGCAGGGGTACTCCACGGTGAAGTTAACTCGTTTGCCGTTCATGACGTCACGAATCCCCTTGGCGAACTCTCCGGCCTCGGCAAGCCCGCCGGCTGCCGCCCCGTCGCAAACCTCCAGGTAGTTGACCTCCTCGTCAAAGGTGTCGGCCTGCGCGTCGTTTGCCCCGGCGAACCGTTTCCAGGCGCGGTTGGTCATGATGATCCGGCCGGTTTCGTCCAGAACGCAGATATGGGCGCTCAGGGCGTCGATGGTGGAGCGGGCAAAGAGTTCCCGGCTTCGCAGGGACTGTTCTGTCCCGCGGCGCAGGTTTATCTCCGCCGTCAGTTGCGTGACTTTTTGTCCCAGCTGCTCATTCATGATGCCTCCGCTGTTGCCGGTAGTTTTGTTCCGCGTAAGCCGGGCGGCTCCGCCTTTAACGGGGAACCGCGCGTCCTGCTTAAGGCTCAGACTCCCCTCTCCTCCGGAGCCAGGGGTAGTTTTACCGTAAAGGTGGTCCCAAGGCCCGGCTCACTTGTCACGGTGATCTCTCCCCGGTGATTTTTGATGATCTCGTGGGAGATGCTGAGTCCCAGGCCGGTTCCCTTGTCCATATCCTTGGTGGTGAAAAAGGGGTCGAAGATCCGTTCCCGCACCTCTTCGGACATCCCGCTGCCGGTATCACTCACCGAGGCGTAGACGAAGGATTCGTCGTGCCAGCACTTTACGACGATCTCACCGGGAGCGGTGATGGCCTGTCCGGCGTTCACCAGCAGGTTCAGGAAGACCTGGTTCAGTTGGCCGGGATGGCCGAGAATCCGCGGCGTCGGAGCGTACTCCGTCCGGACGGCTGCCACATACTTCAGTTGATTATGCGCGACGGTGAGAGCGCGCTCCAGGCAGTCGCTCAAGGTGACGGGTTGTTTCTCCATGCCGTCCATGCGCGAAAAGCCCTTAAGTTCCTGAACAATAGTCAGAATCTGTTCCGCGCCGTTCAGCGATTCCTTGATCAGGTCGGCCCCGTCTCTCAGGAGGTATTCCATATCCAGCTGCTTTCTGCTGACCGAGACAACTTCATGGGCTGAACAGGTCGGATCGGCCAGGCACATCTCCTGTTGAATCCGGTCGAAGCTGCTGATCTTGTCAAGGTAGCCGATCATCATCTGCAGATTGTTGGAGATGTATCCCATGGGATTATTGATCTCGTGGGCGATACCGGCCGCCAGTTGCCCGAGAGTCGCCATTTTTTCGCTCTGCATTGACGCCCGATCTCTCTCCCTGCTTTTCGTGACCTCGGCGGTTACTCGCGCGGCCAGATTTCCGTTCAGTTCCTCAAGGAGTTGCTGGGAGTTGCGGCGCTCTTCGATCTCCAGGTGGAGTTGTTCGGTGGCCTGTTTTAAAGGGTTGACGATTGTCGTGATGATGGTATTGATTCCCGTTACCAGCTTTTTCCAGTCGCCGCTGAAGAGCTCGGCATCCGCCCGTTCATCCAGATTGTCGGCGTTGGCGGCGTGGATGACCCTGAAGGTTTCGGCCAGGAGGTTGTTCATGATAGTGATGCAGCCGTTGAGGTTGTTCTTGATCTCTAAAAAATCACCTCGGTAAGGGTCGGTGATCATGGGGGGAATGGTCCCCTTGGCGATTCGCTCCACATACTCCGCCGCCACATTCAGTGGGCCGATGACCGCATCCAGGGTTTCGTTGATGCCGATCACCACCATCCGAAACTCCCCCCGGTGTCGGGTGGGGTTGGCCCGGGCGGTGAGCTCTCCCGCCGTCGCCGCCTGGGTGAGCATATCGGTATCGCCGATGAGCCTCTTGATGGCGTCAATCATTCGCGCCATCGCCTCCTGCAGGAGGCCGGCCTCGTCGTTGGCCGTGCTGTCGAGTATGACGCTGAAATCTCCGGCGGCTATCTTGTTTGCGGCCGTCACGCAGGCGTTAACCGGCACGGTGATGCCGTTGCTGATGATCCTGGTGATGAGGGCGAGCAGGATGGCTGTTCCCAATAAAAGCGCCGGGATGGCTTTCAGGGCGAACTTGACGGTGTTGTTTGCATGCACACCATGTTGTTCCACCGCCGAATCCTGATACCGCCCCATGTCGGAGACGGAGGCGAGGTAGGCCGATTGCGCTTGGCGCAGTTTCCCCACGGTCAGAGCCGACCCCTTTTCCTTGGCGCCGCTCCTGATCAGCTTCAGGACCCCCTGTTGCTCCGCCAGGTATTCGGTGCGCGTCGTCTCGATTTTTTTCAGGAGCGCCACCCCCTGACTGCTTGTCACGCGCGTTCTCAGAAGTTCCAACAGCTTGGTAATCTCTTCCCGCGACCGGGTGATCCTGTTGAGCTCCTCTTGCCTGAGGGTAGGATTGTTGGTGAGCAGTGCGGTGTCCAGGGCGATGGTCGCCAGGGACATCTGATTTCGTATTTCGTCCAGCATCACGGTCTTGGGCCATTTGTCCTGCACCAGGGTTTCCACATCGTCATTGATAAGCATTATCCCGAAGAGTGCGGAAAGGCCCACGGTGAAGAGGAGCAGCAGCATGGCGCCCGCGCCCAGACGGAGTCGTGTTTCAATCGTATGGTTCTTCAGCATAAAGCCCTCCGGGATATTCCACTTTTAATGTTCGATTGATGATAGAGGAATGAATGACGTTGTCAAGGAGAACAATATTTGCCCCAGATTCTGTTTGCATCTTTGATTAATCGGTAATTCTTTTTATCGGCTCATACGGTTTCAGTGTGGCTACCTTCATGGATGGTTGCTTCAGCTCATGACCTGATCGTCACTGCTTCGGGGTAGTTTGATGGTGAAGGTGGTCCCTCTCCCCACTTCGCTTTTCACCAGGAGTTCGCCGCCGTGTTGCCTGATGACCTCCGAGGAGATGCTGAGTCCCAGGCCGGTTCCCTTTCCCACCTCCTTGGTGGTGAAGAAAGGATCGAAAATCCGCTTCAGAACCTCATCCGGAATACCGCTCCCGGTGTCGCTGACCGAGGCGTACACGAAAGAATCATCATGCCGGCAGCTCAGGACGATCTCTCCCGGCGCGACCATGGCTTGGCCGGCATTGACCAGCAGATTGAGAAAGACCTGGTTCAGGTGGCCGCTATTGCAGATGACCTGGGGGACAGGTTGGTACTCTTTCCGGATTACTGCTTTATATTTCAGTTCGTTGTAACAGACGTTCAGGGCGCTCTCCATGCAGCTGGTCAGCTCCACCGGTTCGTTCCTCTGCGCCGTATCCACGCGGGAAAAGCTCTTCAGATCCATGACGATCTTGGCGACCCGTTCCGCACCCTGGAGAGATTCCCTGATGAGGTCGGCGCCATCCTCCAGAATCTGGTCTATCTCCAGAGAGCTCCTGCTTCTATTCATCGCCTCCCTGGTCGGTGATGTCAGTTCGGTGACGACCTTTTCCAGGCAGATCCGGTCGAATTGCACCACCTGGTCGAAATACTCAGTAAGGGTACGCAGGTTGCTGGAGATGTATCCCATGGGATTATTGATCTCGTGGGCCACGCCGGCGGCAAGTTGGCCGATTGACGCCAGTTTGTCCTGTTGGAGCAAAATATGGTCTTTTTCCCGGTTCTTTTGCACCTCGTCCCGAACGAGTTGCTCCAACCTCAGATTAATGGTCAGCAGTTGCTGCCGGTTATCGAAAAGCGCGGTTTCCGCCTGTTTACGTTGGGAAATGTTGAAGAAGGTGACGACCGCGCCGACGATCTCGCCGTTTTTGGATTGAGGATACGACCAGTATTCGGAGGGGAAGGATGATCCATCCCTGCGCCAGAGGAGCTCGTCATCGGCGTGTGTCCCTTCTCCTGCTTGAAACGCCCTGAAAATGCGGCAGTTCTCCACCGGAAAAAAAGAGCCGTCGGTACAGGTGTGATGACAGATATCATGCATGTTTTTACCCAGTAGTTCCCCCTCGTCGTCGTATCCCAGGAGCTCCAGGCAGGCGCGGTTGCAAAACGTGCAGCAGCCGACCAGGTCGATGCCGTAGATCGCCTCGGCGGTGGAGTTGAGAATCAGGCTGAGCATCTCCCTGTTATCACTCAGTTCCCGCTGTGCCTGTTTTTGACCGGTGATGTCGCGCACAATGGCTTGCAGGAATATCCGGTCGTTCAATTCCACGGGGGTCAAACAGACTTCGGCGATAAAGTTTTTACCCGTATCCAGGCGGCAATGGAGCCATTCGAAACGCTGAGCCCCTTCCGCCAGCGCCCGCCCGATTATCCGTTCCGCCGCCACGCGCGACTCTTCACCACTGAGTTGAGTCAGAGGTGAAAGTTCGTCGGGACGCTTCCCCAGAATCTCTTCACGACTGCCGATGCCGAAAGTAAGAAGAGTCGCGGGATTGCAATCGAAGATCGTTTCCCGGTCCATGGCGAAAATCGCGTCGGTAGTCGATTCAAACAGGGTACGCCGGCGTGCTTCCGATTCCCGCAGGGCCGCGGTTCGTTCCGTCACCAGGAGTTCCACCTCTTCACCGTATCTGAGCAGTTTTCTCATATAGAGCGTAATGAGCGCGGTAATGAGCATTCCGGCGGGAAATGATGTGAGAAAGAGGAGTGAAACCGACCCGGCGCGGTACTCCGGTGTGGCCTTTGTACGGATTTGCCAGCGGCGACCGGCAAAGGGAAGCTCCGTTGCCAGGGCAGGGAGCGGGAAAAGGAGCGACATCACGTTCCCGCCTTGTTGCGGCGCCGTGACTTCCTTGCGCCATCCGCTCAATATACCGCCTTGTTGCGGCGCCGTGACTTCCTTGCGCCATCTGCTCAATATACCGCCTTGTTGCGGCGCCGTGACTTCCTTGCGCCATCTGCTCAATATACCGCCTTGTTGCGGCGCCGTGACTTCCTTGCGCCATCTGCTTAATAGTTCTGGTCCTGTTTTTCCGGATAGATCGCTGAGGGTTGTCTCAAGGGGGATTCCCGCGGTGGGTCCCACCGCGGCGGTGAGCATGTCCCCGACTCTGAATACCCCCAGGGCGAAGCCATGTTCCTTGCTGACGGTGGCCTTCACCGGAGCAAAGATGAGGAAACCTGTCTGGCTTCCACGTTCCTGGACCAGTTTCAGCGGAGCCGTGGCGTGGGGTCTATCGGTGGCGTCCGCCGCAAGGATTGCTTCCAGCCGCGCCGTGTTGGAGCCGAGATCAAACCCCAGAGCCTTCTCGTTCCCCTTTTGCGGTTCCACGTAATAGACCGGATAGTATACGTCACGTTTTGCCGCGGTGGTCTCCATTCCCCTGCTGCTCTTCTCCTTGAAGTGAAACCCGCTCAGCCCGTCGCGGAGAGCCGCTTTCTCCGTCAGGTTCCGTCGGGCATCCGGGACGACCGGTATCCATTCCATTGCCTGAATCCCTTGACGATCCAGGAGCGGTTTTACGAACTCGCGAAACGCCGGTCGGTTCAGGCCGGCGGTTCCCTCAATGAAACGATGGAGCGAGTCCAGATCTCCCAGTCGCTCATGCAGATAGTCGTGAATCAGGGTTGAACGACTCCGGGCATCATAGTCGAACTGTTTTTCATACTCCCGGAGTACGACGCTGTAGCCGCCATAGGTCACAAGGAGCGTGATAATGGAGCCGGTCACTACCGTTAATAAAGGTGACCACCGGCGCCATCCGAGGGTGGAGTTACTCATTGATGTTATCATGCATGGACTTTCTCCTCGTGCAGAGAGAGGATCGGGGAGGTGAAGAGTGAGGAGGCGGAAAAAATGATACACGGAGGGGGAGCAGGAATCAAGGGAAAGGTACCCGGAAGAGTCGCAAATCTTTTCCCCTGACACTAATGAATGATAATCGGCCCATGGATCATCGAAAGACGATCATCATTTTACATGCTGTCGTGATGTATTCTTTATTTATTGATGTAGATCAAAACGAAGAGACGCCCCTTGGCGTATGGTGTGACCGTTGTAGCAGAAGGTATTCCAATCAGAGGAGGTAGGACATGCAGCTGAAGTATGCGAGAATATCCGTTGTAATGGTCATTTTGGCAGCCGCGGTAATTTGCTCGGGATGCTCGCCAAAGAAGATGGAGCCCCCGAAAACCGAGGCGATTGAAGATGGTACGGTCGCTCCGGCCGAGTGGGGCAAGGTATATCCACTTCAGTATAAGCTCTGGATGCAGACTGCTGAACCGACTCCGGCAGGGAAGAGCAAATACAAAAAGGGGAATGATGTGGGGGGGCGCATCGACAAGCTGGATGAGTTCCCTTTTTTGGCGGTTCTCTATAACGGCTGGGGTATGGGCTCGGAGTACACCGAGCCGCGTGGACATCAGCATATGATCCAGGATCAGCTTGATGTTGATCCGGGGCGGTACAAGGCGGGTGGATCCTGTCTGACCTGCAAGACACCCTATGCCCCCACGCTTGAGAAACGGATGGGGAAAGCATACTTCTCAACCCCTTACAAGGAGGTGCTCGCCGGACTCCCGAAGGATCAACAGACTCTCGGTGTCTCCTGTATCGATTGCCACGACAGCAGAGGAATGGCTCTCAAGATTTCCCGCGGTTTCACGCTGGGAAAGGCGCTCGTAAAAATCGGTGTTGATGAGTCAAAACTTACTGCAAAAGAAAAACGAACCCTGGTTTGCGCCCAGTGCCATGTCAGTTACATGATTACCAAGGACAGGGAGATGCATTCGACGGACGTTGTTTTCCCTTGGAAAAACAGCAAAGTCGGTAACATCGGTATCGAAGGCATAATAGCCGATATCAAAAGCTCGCCTGCCAACCTGGAGTGGACTCAGAGCGTGACAGGTTTCAAGTTGGGCTTCATTCGGCACCCTGAGTACGAGCTCTTTTCCAACAATAGCCCCCATTGGGCCAATGATGTGAGCTGCGCGGATTGCCATATGCCGACCATCACCGTGGATGGTAAGCAGATCTCCGATCACAGGATCATGAGCCCGCTCAAAAATGATCTGGTCGCCTGTGCCGCCTGTCATAACGAGAAGCCGCAAGAGCTTCGCCTTAAGGTTCTTGCAATCCAGGATGACACAATGATCGTCTATCTTAAGGCCGGGTATGCGACGGCAACCGACGCCAAGCTGTTCGAGATGGCGAACAGGGTCGAGGCTTCGGGTAAAAAGATCGACAAGGTTCTTTACGCCCGGGCAAGAGAGCAGTATGAACAGGCCCTCTATCGCGTCATATTCATCGGGGCGGAGAACTCTAATGGTTTTCATAATCCGAAAGAGACCATGAGGGTTTTGAACGATGCCGTTAAATATGCCGCCACTGCCGATGCGGAGCTTCGCAAACTGCTCGTTCAAGCAGGAGAGAAGGCGCCGGAGAAGATTGACCTGGAACTTTCAAAGTACGTAAACAACAGAGGTGTGAAAAAGATCATGTTCAAGCCTGAGCATGAGATAACGTCTCCCAAGGTTAAATAACCCCGGCGCCGGGGAGCGGCGGATACCCGCTCTCCGGCGCCGGTTGACGGACGGTTCTTTTATTCATACTTAAAAAAAAGCCCGCTTTCGCGGGCTTTTTCATTTTCATGTCGTACCTTTCGTCATGCGCATTCACTGTAGCCGCAGACCCGGCAGACTGCGCAGCCGCCCTCGTGTTCCACGATGCCTCCGCACTCGGGACAGGCGCCACGGTCGGAGGCTCGACGTTCCACGTCGAAGTCATCGCCGTTTGCCGCCATGTGGGACTGGATCGCCTTGGCCACGGCATCGGCGCAGGAGGTTACCTTGTTGTCGCCGAAGCCGGAGGGGCAGTGGCAGGAGATCCCCAGGAGCTGCTTGACTACCTGCCGGGCCTGAACCCCGCTTCGCCAGGCAAGGGAAACCATCCGACCAATGGCCTCGCTCTGGGATGAGGCGCACCCTCCCGCCTTCCCCATGGTGGTGAAGAGTTCGAAAAGTCCGGATTTGTCCTGGTTGATGGTGACGTAGAGAGGACCACACCCCGTCTGCATCTGGTAGGTCCATCCTTTCAGCGCCTTGGGGCGTTCCCGCTTGATACTCTTTTTGTCTTCCACGTGGAGAACCGGCGGCTCGGCGACCGGTTTCTCCTCTCTCTTGCCGGTGGAGAGGACCTGCTCGTCCCGGGAGCCGTCACGGTAGATGGTGACCCCCTTGCAGTTCATCTGGTAGGCCAGGCGGTAGACATTTTCCACATCTTCCATGGTGGCGCTGTTGGGGAAGTTGACGGTCTTGGAGACGGCGTTATCCGTATGCTTCTGAAAAGCCGCCTGCATCTTGATGTGATCTTCCGGATTGATGTCGTGGGCCGTGACAAAAATCGCCCGGACGTCGGCAGGGATCTCCTTGATATCCTGCACCGTGCCGTGCTCGGCGATCCGCTGCATCAGCTCTTCCGAATAGAAGCCCCGCTCCTTGGCTATCTTTTCGAAGATGGGGTTAACCTCCACCAGGATGTTTTTGTCCATGACCTGACGGACGTAGGAAACGGCGAAGAGCGGTTCCACGCCGGAGGAGGCGTTGGCCAGGATGGAGATGGTTCCCGTGGGGGCGATGGTGGTGACCGTGGCGTTACGGATGGGACCCTTGCCGGGCGCGTCGAAGATTGAGCCGATGAAGTTGGGGAAAACCCCCCTTTCCGCGGCCAGTTCCCGGGAGGCGGCATGCCCTTCGTCGTTGATGAACTTCATTACCTTTTCGCCGAGTTTGATGGCGGATGCGGAGTTGTAGGGAATCCCCATGAGGATAAGGAGATCGGCCCACCCCATGAGTCCAAGGCCTATCTTCCGGTTGGAGCGGGTCATTTTGTCGATCTGTTCCAGAGGGTACTTGTTTACCTCGATGACGTTGTCCAGGAAACGGACCGCCAAACGGATCGTCTCTTTCAGCTTGCTCCATTCCACTTCGCCGTCATGGACCATCTTCCCCATGTTGATGGAGCCCAGGTTGCACGACTCGTAGGGGAGGAGCGGCTGTTCGCCGCAGGGGTTGGTGGATTCGATCTCCCCTACCAGCGGCGTGGGGTTGTCCTTGTTGAGCCGGTCCAAAAAGATGATCCCCGGTTCGCCGTTCTCCCAGGCCTGCTTGACAATCCTGCTGAAGACCTTGCGGGCGTTGAGGGTGCCGCACGGTTCCTGGCTCCGGGGATTGATGAGATCGTAATCGCTGTCCTTCTCCACGGCCTTCATGAAATCTTCGGTCATCCCCACGGAGATGTTGAAGTTATTGAACATCTTCAGGTCGGCCTTGCACATGATGAAATCCATGATATCCGGATGATCTACCCGGAGGATTCCCATGTTGGCGCCGCGCCGCGTCCCCCCCTGTTTGATGGTCTCGGTGGCGATATCGAAGACCCGCATAAAGGAGATGGGGCCGCTGGAGACGCCGGAGGTGGATTGGACCACATCTCTTACCGGGCGGAGCCGGGAGAAGGAGAATCCTGTGCCGCCGCCGGACTTGTGAATGAGGGCGGTGAACTTCACCGCGTCGAAGATCTCCTCCATGGAGTCTCCCACGGGGAGGACGAAGCAGGCGGAGAGTTGCCCCAGTTCCCTTCCGGCGTTCATGAGGGTAGGGGAGTTGGGGAGGAATTCCAGTCCGGTCATCATGGCGTAAAACTTGTCGGCCAGAAGCGCGGTATCGGCCTGGGGATCGAATATCCTGTCCGCCGAGGCAATGGTATTGGCCACCCGTCGGAACATATCCGCCGGTTTTTCCAGGACCTTTCCGGTATCGTCACGTCGAAGGTACCGTTTTTCCAGAACGGTGATGGCGTTTTTGGTCAGAGCCGGACTGCTGGTTACTGTTTTTCCCATAATGGTATCTCCCCATTGATTTCAGAACGCTGTTCCGTGTGTCACCATATGTGGTGGCGGAGAGGAAATTAACCACAACATCTATGGTGAAGTCAAGGTGTTTAATGTTAAAAAAAGTGAAAGGTGAAAGGTGAAAGGCAAGGGTGAAGGGTGAAAGGTTAAAGGTGAAAGTTGAAAGGTGAAAAGGTGAAAGGTGTACCGTGAACCTTGAACCCCCGAACCCCGAACCTGTGTTGTCGTTTCGGATTAGCTTGACATTGCCATGGCCCCTCTCTATATTCCAACCATCGGATGATGGTAGAGGCTTGGTTGAATGGAGAAAACCATAAAGGCGTTGACGCCTTTTTTTATTCTGATGCTGTTGCTGGGTGCGCTGCCCGTTTCGGTCGGTTCCGTGGTCAGGCCCGAGAACATCCGGGTGGCCGTACTCAAGGGGGTCGATCAGGTAAGGATCGATGGTGTCGGGATTCTTCTCCTGGATGGACGACATGAGCAGATCCGGATTATCCCCCCGTTGATGGTGAAGAGAGAGCGAAAACGTCTGACGGTAAACGGCAAAGTTGTCGATTCGTTGACGGTTTCAGCCCCGGCCATGGCAACCGCTAACGGTAAGGGGTATCGAGGGACCCTGGAAATCACCCTGGCGGAACGGGGACTTCTCGTGGTTAATGAATTGCCGCTGGAAGAGTATCTGGTCGGCCTCATCAACTGCGAGATATCTTCGGCTTGGCCGCTGGAGGCGATCAAGGCTCAGGCGGTGGTCGCCCGTTCCTATGCCCTGTACCAGAAGGAGTCACGCAAGGGGGCGCGCTATCATCTGGAATCCTCCGTCCTGGACCAGGTTTATGACGGTTGCGCTGTTGAAGACGAACGGGCCGCACTGGGAGTCAGGGAGACCGCCGGCGAGGCGCTGACCTTTAACGGCGTCATTGCCCAGACATTTTTCCATTCCAACTGTGGTGGTCATACCGAGGCGGCGGAGCAGGTCTGGTCAACCGGATTTCCCTATTTGGGTGGGGTTTCCTGTCGGTACTGTCTGGATGTCCCTTCGGCTTCGTGGGAGGTGATTCTCTCCCTGGCAAAAGTCGAGTCGCTTTTGAAAACCGGTGGCGTGGCGATCACGGGGCTGCGTGATGTCATGCCGGGACCGCGCAATAATAGCGGTCGTCTCACGGGTGTCAGGCTGAAGACGGAGAGAGAGACGCAGGAGCTTACGGCGACTTCGTTTCGTAAGGCCTTGGGGTATACCGTCATTCGGAGCACCAATTTTGATATTTCTCTCACGGGAGGGTCGCTCCGGTTTACCGGTAGCGGTTACGGTCATGGAGTGGGACTCTGCCAATGGGGCGCCCGGAGCAGGGGAGCCGACGGCTTCAGCTATCGTGAAATCCTGGAGTACTACTATCCGGGAACGACCCTTAAGAAGGTGACGAACGGTCTGTGATGCGTCTGGAAGAGTTCGATTTTACCCTCCCCGAAGAGTTGATCGCCCAAAAACCGGCGGCCAGACGCGATGCCTCACGGCTCATGCTCCTGGAGCGGACCACCGGGAAGGTCGGCCATACCGATTTCCCCCGGATCGTCGACCAATTTCGCCAGGGTGATCTCCTGGTCATCAACACCACGCGAGTCATACCCGCCCGACTGCTGGGGGTGAAGGAAAGCGGGGGGAAGGTTGAACTCTTCCTGGTCCGCCGACTTAGCGGCGGTGATTGGAGCTGCCTCATTCGTGCCTCAAAGTCTCCGGGTGTGGGAACAATCATTCACTTCCCCCAGGATGTGACCGCCATGGTGACGGCTCGGGACGAGACGACCTGGACGGTCTCCTTTCAGTGCGCCGCCGACTTCCCGGCGTGGTTGGAGTTACATGGCCGGATGCCGCTGCCACCGTATATTCGGCGGGAACCGCGGGAGGAAGACCGGGAGCGTTACCAGACGGTTTTTGCCGGCGTGGCTGGGGCCGTGGCCGCTCCCACGGCGGGGCTCCATATGACGGAGGAAATCCTTGACCAACTGCGGCGGCGCGGGGTGGAGATTGCGCCGCTGGTGCTTCATGTGGGGCTCGGCACCTTCCTGCCCATTCGTGTCGCTGAACTAACTGAACACCGGATGCATCGGGAATGGTACTCTATCCCGGAGGAAACGGCGGTGCTGGTGAACAGCGGTCGGCGCGTTGTTGCCTTGGGGACCACCGCTGCCCGCGCACTGGAACATTCGGCCCTGACCCATGGCCACGTTATTGCCGGTGAAGGGGAAGCGGATATCTTTATCTATCCGGGATATTCGTTTCGGGTCGTGTCGGGGCTCATCACAAATTTTCACCTTCCCCAATCCACGCTCCTCCTTCTGGTCTCGGCCTTTGCCGGCAAGGAACAGTTGCTGGGGGCTTACGCCCAGGCGGTGACGGAGCGTTACCGTTTTTTCAGCTACGGCGATGCGATGATGATCGGATAAAAAGGAATACAACTGCTTGAAAAAAAACTCAAGGTGGTTTAGTATGCGGTGTTTTCGTGTCAGCGCTTGATTTTACCGTCCTTCACAAGGACCGTTCCTGTCAGGCGCGTCGCTGTTCTCTGACAACTCCTCGCGGTCGCATAGAGACCCCGATTTTCATGCCGGTGGGAACCCACGGGACTGTGAAGGCCATGACCCCGGAAGAGTTGCGGGAGGTGGGGGCGCAGATCATCCTGGCCAACACCTATCACCTCTTTATCCGTCCCGGCCATTTGTTGGTGGAACGGTTGGGTGGATTGCACAAATTCATGAACTGGGATGGACCGCTCCTTACCGATAGCGGAGGTTTCCAGGTATACAGTCTGGGAGAGTTGCGAAAAATTTCCGAGGAGGGGGTGAAATTCCGCTCTCCCTATGACGGCGCCTATCACGTCATTACCCCGGAAAGTTCCATCGCCATTCAGGAGGCCCTAGGCGCGGACATCATCATGAACTTTGATGATTGCCCACCTTATCCCGCGGAACATGCCTACGTGGCAAAATCCATGGAGATGACCAGTCGCTGGGCCCGGCGTTGCAAGGAGGCCCATCGCCGCCAGGGTCAGGCTCTCTTCGGCATCGTCCAGGGGGGGATGTATCCCGACCTGCGGGAACGGAGCGTCGAGGCCATGCGAGAGATCGGTTTTGACGGTTACGCTCTTGGTGGTCTCTCCGTGGGCGAGGAACCGGAGCGGATGTACGAAGTCATGGACCATGCGGCGCCGCTCCTTCCGGCGGATCAGCCCCGTTACGTCATGGGAATCGGGCGACCGGAGGATCTGATCGAGGCGGTGTATCGCGGTGTGGATATGTTTGACTGCGTCATGCCGACGCGCAATGCCCGTAACGGGATGCTCTTTACCGGCTTCGGCCGGCTGAATATCAAAAATTCGCGCTATACGGAGGATGATACCCCCATCGATCCGACCTGCGGCTGTTACGTCTGCCGTCATTACAGTCGGGCTTATCTCCGTCACCTCTTCCAGGCAGGAGAGATCCTGGCTTCGCGGCTGAACAGTTGGCATAATCTGCACTATTATCTTGATCTCATGGCCCGGGCAAGAGAAGCCATCGCGGAGGATCGATATTCGGACTTCCGCCGGGATTTTTACTCCGAGAGGAGCAACGGTGAACAGTAAACGGTAACGAGCCCCTGATCTCTTACCACTGACCCTAACCCATTACATAAGGAGAGTATTTATGTTCGGAGTGGCTTTCGCCATGGCAGGCCCCCCTGGTGGCTCTGGAGCTGCGGGTCCCCTGCAGAGTCTTCAGAGTGTTATTCCCTTGGTAATCATGTTCGCCATCTTCTACTTTCTGCTCATCCGACCCCAGCAGAAGAAGGCCAAGGAGCACAAGGCGCTTCTTGAGTCCCTGAAGAAAGGGGATAAGGTCGTGACCGCCGGCGGACTGCACGGCAAGGTGACGGCACTGGATGACAAGATCGTTACCCTGGAGATCGCCAACGGGGTAAACGTGAAAATCAACAAGGGATTCGTCGGTAATGTGGAGCGGGAGCTCTGATTCTCGGCCTGTAGTGTCATTTTGGTAGACTAGGTGAAAGGAGTACTGTGATATGCCCAAGGGAGTGTCCTGGCGTATAGGTTTGATTGTGTTGTTTCTCGTGGGGTCGTCCCTCTATCTCACCCCCACGCTTATGGGAGGAAAACTCCCGTCCTGGTGGGGCGGACTACTCCCCAAGGATAAAATCCACCTGGGGCTCGACCTCCAGGGGGGAACTCATCTGGTGCTTGAGGTCGAGACTCCCAAGGCGGTTGAGGGAAAACTTGATCTCATGATCACCGACCTGGAAGACACCCTTGCCGGCAAGACGATCCGTTCCAAGCAGATCGTCAAAAGCAGCCTGGACCGGATCGCGGTGACCTTGTATGATAAGGTCAGCGCGGAGAGCGTGGCGAAACTGCTCAAGGATAAGTATCCCCAGATGGAACTCTCCTCGCCGGTGGAGGAGGGAGGGTTTTATACCGTGGCCCTTCGCATGGGGGAAAAAGAGCAGCAGGAGACCAGGGACAAGTCGGTGGCCCAGGCTCTGGAGACTATCCGGAACCGGATAGACCAGTTCGGTGTCTCCGAGCCGGTGATTCAGCGGGAAGGGATCGACCACATCGTGGTGCAGCTCCCCGGTATCAAGGATCCCAAGCGGGCCATAGAGCTCATCGGCAAGACAGCCCGTCTGGAGTTCAAGCTGGTGGACGAAGGGGCCAACCCGGCGCCGGGGACATCCATCCCCCCCGAGGATGAACGGCTTACGGAGAAGAAGATCGACTCCGCCACCGGCGCCACCACCGAAATCCCCCTGGTTCTCAAGAGAAAGACTCTCATCACCGGCGACCTTCTGACTGACGCCCAGGTGCGGATTGATTCCCAGTATAACCAGCCTTATGTGGCCATCGAATTCAACTCGCTGGGGGCCAAGCTTTTCGATCAGGTGACCGCCGCCAACGTGGGGAAACGGTTCGCCATCGTCCTGGATAGCACCATCTATTCGGCGCCGGTCATCCGGGAGCGGATTTCGGGGGGGAGCGCTCAGATTTCCGGCTCCTTTACCGAGAAAGAGGCCGCCGACTTGGCTATTGTTCTTCGGGCCGGAGCGCTCCCCGCGCCGGTGAAGATCATCCAGAATGTTACCGTGGGACCCTCCCTTGGACAGGATTCCATCAACAAGGGACTCCTGGCCGGGCTCATCGGGGTGATCCTGGTAGTCATCTTCATGACGATCTACTACAAGCTGTCGGGTCTTATCGCCAACTTCGGCATGGTGCTTAATATTATTTATCTCATGGGCGCTTTGGCGGCCTTGGGCGCTACCCTGACTCTTCCCGGAATCGCCGCCATCGTCCTTCTCATAGGGATGTCAGTGGATTCCAACGTCCTGATCTTCGAACGGATTCGCGAAGAGATGCGGCTGGGTAAAACGGCCAAGGCAGCGGTGGACGCCGGATATGACAAGGCGTTTCTCACCATCATGGACTCCCACGTGACGACCCTCATCACCGCCGCGGTCCTGTTCCAGTTCGGTACCGGACCGGTGAAGGGATTTGCCGTCTCCCTCAGCCTGGGGATCATCATCAACCTGTTCACCTCGTTGCTGGGAACCAAGGTAGTTTACGATTTCATCCTTGGCCGCGCCCACGTCAAGAAACTGAGCATATAGGGGGAGAGAGCAGCATGGAACTGATTGGTAAAACCAAAATAGATTTCATCGGTTTAAGGAAAATTTCCTTTGTGATTTCGGGGATCATCGCCTTTGTGGGGCTTATCGCCATCGTTCAGATCACTCGTGGCGCCGCCAACATGGGGATCGACTTCTCCGGTGGCACGGCCTTGCAGATCAAGTTCGACAAGCCGTTCACCACGGATGAGATCCGGAAGGCGTTGGCCGATAACGGCATCAAGGAGGTCGACCTCCAGGAGATCAAGGAGGGGAACAAGCTCCTCATCAAGATGCGCAAGAGCACGGGGCCGGTGGGGAAGATCGCGGAGACCATCGAGCAGGATTTTAAGAAAGCGATCCCCGGAAATAATTTTATCATTGAAAGCACCACGGAGATCGGCCCCTCCATCGGTGACAAGTTACGCAAGGATACTCTTGTGGCCATAGCCATCTCCCTTCTCTGTATTACCCTCTATATCGCCTGGCGATTTGACTTCAAGTTCGGCATCGGCGCCACGGTGGCGACGCTCCATGACGTTCTGGCGATCCTGGCCGTCTTCTTTGTCATGAACAAGGAGGTCAACCTTCTTCTGATCACGGCGGTGCTGACGGTGGCAGGCTACTCTCTCACCGACACGGTGGTAGTCTTCGACCGGATCAGGGAGAACCTGAAGAAAAACAGCAAGGATCCTTTGACCAAAGTATTTAACGCCAGTATTAACGAGGTTCTCTCCCGGACCATCGTCACCTCGCTCACCGTTTTTATGGCAGCCGGTTCCCTCTGGCTGCTGGGTGGCGAGGTGATCCATGACTTTGCCTTTGCCCTGGTGGTGGGAGTCCTGGTGGGAACCTATTCGTCGATATTCGTCGCCAGCCCGGTGGTGGTGATTTTGGAAAACCGTGCAAAGAAATAAGCGTTACCAAGGAGGTTATCCGGTGAAAAAAGAAAATATACTCTACGTAGCGGTAGCGCTCTTGGTGGGATTGTTGGGAGGATATCTTATCTTCAGCCTCGCCGGCGGAAAAAAACAGGTGGAAACCCCCACGGCCGGTATTCCCATGGGAGCCGGTACTCCCGCCGATTATCAGTCGCGCATTACCGAGGCGGAGAAGATCGTCGCCAAGGATCCGAAGAATCTTCAGGCGTGGGTATCCCTGGGAAATGATTACTTCGACACGTCGCAGCCCCAGAAGGCCATTGACGCCTACGGCAAGGCGTTGGAGCTCAATCCCAATAATCCCGACATCCTCACCGATCAGGGGGTCATGTTCCGGAAGGTGGGGTGGTTTGACAAGGCTCTCGCCAATTTCGAAAAGGCCCAGCAGGTGGATCCCAAGCATCTCCAGAGCCTCTATAATATCGGGGTTGTCTACATGGACGACATGAAGCAGCCGGACAAGGCTTTGAAGAGCTGGAGCAGGTATCTGGAGATGGACTCCACCAGCCCCACGGCCCAGCAGATCAAGGCCGCCATGGAAAAAGCCAAGTAAGAGGTTTCTTCTCTCCGTCATCTTTTCTACTGCTTGTCATCCTGAGCGAAACGAAGGAACTGTTGCTTAACGGAAGCATATTCTTCGCTGACACTCAGAATGGCAGACAGTTGTCAGGTGTAATTATAGACAGTCAACATTAAGCCCCGCGTTTTGCGGGGCTTTTTTTAGGGGAGTACTCATGGAGCCGGTGCGCGAACGGAGATGGCGGCTGCGGGATGCCGATGAAACGGCGGTCCTTTCTCTGGCCCGGGGGGCAAAGCTGCCGGAGTTGCTGGCGCGAATTCTTGTCACCAGGGGAATAACGGAGAGCGTTTCCGCCGGACGGTTCCTCAACGCCACCCTCGGGGAGTGTCACGATCCCTTTCTCCTTTCCGGGATGAATGAGGCGGTGGCGCGTCTGGTTGCGGCCCGGCAATCGGGTGAAAGCGTCTGCGTGTATGGCGATTATGACGTGGACGGGATAACAGCCACGGCGCTCCTGGTGGAATTTTTCCGGAGCGTCGGGATCGTCTGTTTTTACCATATTCCCAACCGGATGGAACATGGTTACGGCCTTGCCGAGAGCGGCATACGCTCCGCGGCGGCAGGGGGCGCCCGGGTCATCGTCTCCGTGGATTGCGGCGTCACCGCCGTGGCCGAGGCGGCGCTCTGCCGGACCCTGGGGATCGACCTCATCATCACCGATCATCATACCCCCGGTCCGCTTCTTCCCGATGCCTGCGCCGTTATCAACCCTGTTCTGCCGGACTCTCCCTTTCCCTTCAAACTTCTTGCCGGAGTGGGGGTCGCCTTCAACCTCCTCATTGCTTTGCGGAGCAGGCTGCGCCAGGCGGGTGTCTTTGCGGAGAGGGAAGCGCCCAACCTGCGGCACTTCCTGGATCTGGTGGCGTTGGGGACCATTGCCGATATCGTCCCCCTGACGGATGAAAACCGTCTCTTCGTCCGGTTCGGGTTGAAGGAGCTCTCCACCAGCCGACGCACGGGGATCGTGGCCCTCAAGGAGGTTGCGGGGATAACGGGGGATGTCTCCTGTTACGACGTCGGCTTCCGTCTTGCTCCCCGGCTTAACGCCTGCGGCCGTCTTGAGGACGCCACTCGCGGAGTGGAGCTTCTCCTCTGCCGGAACCCTGATGAGGCGGCGGTCATCGCCGGAGAGTTGGACGCAAGCAACAGTGAACGTCAGCAGATCGAGAAGGAGATCCTGGACGATGCGCTGTTGTTACTTGAAGCGGAAGAAAGGGAGTTGAGCGGGATCGTCCTTGCCTCCGGAGAGTGGCATCCGGGGGTCATCGGTATTGTCGCCTCCCGCATCGTGGAGCGGTACCATCGTCCCACGGTTCTTATCGCCCTCATGGACGGTAATGGGCGCGGTTCGGGGAGAAGCATCCCGGCGTTTCATCTTTATGAAGCTCTTCTTGCCTGCTCCGGTACTCTTCAAAAATTTGGCGGGCACAAGTATGCCGCGGGGCTCTCGCTGACCGAAACAGATCTCCCGGCTTTTGTGGCGGATTTCGAGGCCCACGCGGCGGGGTGCCTGACAACGGACGATCTGCTCCCCGAGATCCTCGTGGATGCCGAGCTTGCGCCGGAGGATATCCTGCTCTCTTTGCCGACGCTGGTAGCCCGCTTGGAGCCCTATGGAGCGGGAAACCCCACACCGCTCTTTCTTCTTCGCGGGGCGACCATTATCAACTGGCGGATACTCAAGGAGAAGCATCTGAAGCTGACCATTGCCCTCCCCTCCGGAAGAGTAGACGCCATCGCCTTCAACCGGGCCGATTTTGATTGTAGCGGCGCCGTTGATCTCCTCTTTTCTCCGGAGATTAATGTCTGGAACGGCCGGGAATCTCTTCAGCTTAAAATCAAGGATCTGAGAAAATCCGTACCATGAACAGGAGAATCTTATGAACAGGGAAAAGGAAAAACAGGAGATATCAGTGCTGGGTCGGCTTCTCTCCCTGGAGGTGCTGATCTTTCTCATGGGGCTCGTCTCCCTGGGGTATGGTTTTACCGTGGGGACCGGCATCAATATTTTTTTCGGGCTCTTCATCCTGGGGGGATCGGTGGTGCTCCATTTCGTGAAAAAGAAAGACTGGACCAAGCATTGGGAAGAGCAGGAGGCGATCAAGCTACGTCTTGATGCCGTCAGGAAGCGGGAGAAGGAGGAGAAAAAACCATGAGCCGTAAACTAATCATTTTGGCGTCGGCATCACCCCGACGGAGCGAACTGCTGGAATCGGCGGGGATTGTTTTTTCGGTGGTTCCGGCGGACATTCCCGAGGAGCCTTTGCCGGGGGAATTGCCGTCGGACCATGTCCTTCGCTTGGCCCAAGAGAAGGCCTTGGTGGTGGCTGGAATTATTGAGGGTGATCTTTATATCGGCGCCGACACGGTGGTGGTTTGTGATGAGGAGATCATGGGGAAGCCCGTTGACGCCGCCGCCGCCCGGCGGATGCTCTCGCTCCTTTCCGGTCGGGCTCATCAGGTCATCACCGGTTTCGCCGTTCATGACAAAACCACTGGTGTCACTCATTCCCAGGTCGTCTCCACCCGGGTCTTCTTTAAGCCGCTGACGCTTGAGGAGATAAACGCCTATATCGCCACCGGTTGTCCCTTCGACAAGGCCGGCGCCTACGCCATCCAGGGGGGAGCCGCCTACATGGTCCAAAAAATTGAGGGATCATACAGCAACGTGGTTGGGTTACCACTCTGCGAAGTGGTGGAGGTTCTCAGGAGCTTCGGGGTGTTAGTATAACGAGTTGGCACAAACCAGTGAGGAGGCGGTTTTAGCGGAGTTGCTGAAACCGAGGTTTTGCCGGTGGTGGTAGCGTTACTCAAAATGAATAAGCGCCTACAAGGAGTCATTCCGACATGAAGGATAGCGTTACGAAAGTAATCGGTTACTTCGCATATGCTGAGCCGATGGCTATGGTATGTACCGGCAAGGCGTGTTTGGTTGCTGGTTCAGAGGTTGCCTTGCTGGAGTACCTTAAAGAATCTATGCCGAATTCATGGAATAGGAACGTCATCCGAAAGATTCGCTTCGGAGAAATTCTGCAGGGGATGGAACTCGGTGGTTCATACGCCTTTGATAAAGAGGCCTACGGACGCTATTACGTTCAAGCACGCAAACAGGGCTTTTCAGTCTTAGATGCGGATTTTGAGGAGGCCCATGCCAATGGGCAGAGATTTCTTATGGTGGAAACAACGCTCTCATAGCATAAAGTTAATCGACTATCCCGCTGTCTGAATAAACATTCTTACCCTTCCATTCACCAAATGCAGGGTGTAAAGGAGTGGTCGGGGGGGATGGGAACTAAGCGGAATGAACTACTTGGGCCACCGGAGGGACGTTGGTAAGTTGTGTAAGTTGTTGAAGGTTATACCGGGGGGAATATATTCTAATCCAATCTCGTTTTTCGATTCACCGAGAAACCTGCACAAGTTTGTTGCCGAGCCTCTTTAAAAAGTGCTCCGGCGTCTCTGATTCAGAAACGGATGAGCAGCGAGTTTTGAGATGTGGGACGACAGGGATCATTTTTGAGTAGCCGACTTGTACCGAAGAGTCCAACAGGAACATCAGCAAATCATCTGCACTGAAACAGAGCCTGTGATCCCGGTTCTACTTGGAAAAAACTATGAAGATAGCTGAAAATATGAAGTGTATTCATGGACGGATTTCCGCTGCCGCGCTCCGAGCAGGGCGCGATCCTTCCTCTATCCGTCTGGTGGCGGTCTCCAAGACTCAATCCGCTGATGCGGTGAATGAGGCGGCGCGATCCGGGCAGTTCCTCTTCGGGGAGAACTACGTTCAGGAACTGACCGCCAAGGCGGCGGAGGTTGACGAGCCGGTGGAGTGGCACTTCATCGGCTCCCTTCAGAGTAACAAGGTCAAGCAGTTGGTGGATCTGGTCACCATGGTCCATTCAGTGGATCGATTATCCCTGGCTCGGGAGATCAGCCGGCAGTGGGGGAGTAGGGGGAAGAGCTGCCGTATCCTCTTGGAGGTGAACATCGCCGGTGAGACGACCAAGGGGGGGACCACCGCGGATGCTCTTCTGACATTGGTCAGGGAGGTCGCCTCGCTGCCGCATCTGAGGATCAAAGGGCTCATGACCATGCCCCCCCTCTTCGATGATCCGGAAGGAGCGCGCCCCTATTTTAGAGAACTACGTCGGCTGGCCGGGGTAATCGCAGGTGAAGGGATTCCCGGCGTGGAGATGGCGGAACTCTCCATGGGAATGTCCGGAGATTTCGAGGCAGCCATAGAGGAGGGGGCGACCCTGGTGCGGGTGGGGACGGCGCTCTTCGGAGGAAGAAGTCGTTGACCGTTCATTTGTTAACGGATAACGGAATTAAGAAACACCCCTGTGCCGATTGCCGCTGCTGCCAATGGTGCAGCGACGATCGCTGTCGCCTCTGTCTTCGAACGGGGTGCGGGGAGCTCCGGAAGCTGTCGATCCGGGAGCAGATCGGGTTGTATGAGCGGCTTAACCGAAAGAGCAATTGAAATGACCAGTCAACAAGAGCAGGAGCAGCGGGTAATGGTGCGGCTCCATACTGTCGGTGTCAGCCGCACGAACCAGGATGGGAAAAGCGCCCAAATCCTTCATGAAATATCCTTCTCTGCTCTTCAGGGAGAGATAACCGTTATTGTTGGCCCATCCGGAAGCGGGAAGAGTACCCTGCTCCGTCTCCTGAACCGACTGGAAGAGCCGTCAGAAGGAAGCATTCTCCTGAATGGAGTGGATATCAGGGAGCTGGACCCCTTGGCGGTTCGCCGCAGGGTGGCGATGGTTTTGCAAAAACCGTTCATGTTTGAGGGGACGGTCCTGTTCAATGTGCAACAACCGTTTCGTTATCGCGCTGTTCCGGCGCCTGACGGTGGCAGCAGGGAGATCGCCAGAGCTCTTGATCTTGTCGGCCTCCCCACGAAACTGCTGCAGCGGGACGCTCGCACCCTTTCCGGTGGAGAGCAGCAGCGGGTCAGCCTGGCCCGGGCCCTTATCTCCTCTCCCCAGGTTCTCCTGCTGGATGAACCGACCAGCGCCCTTGATCGCCCCTCCTCCGACCGTTTTGCCCTGATCCTCCGTGACATCTGCCGTCTTGAACGGCTTGCCGTACTCCTTGTTACTCATGATCTCCGTCTGGCCGGCCAGTGCGCTGACCTCCTTATCTATCTTGAAGGAGGTAAAATTATCGAAGAGGGGAAGGGGGCGGAACTGCTGTCGCGACCGTGTAGCGAGGCGTTCAGGCGTTTTTTGGCGGAGCCGAAAGAGGGAGAGGAGTGATCACAAGATGGAGAATCAGCGTGTCGTCCCCATGGAGTTGCTGCAACTGGTCTACGCCTATGTTTTGATTCTGCTGGCCGTGGCTCTCGCCCGCTTCAGGTCGATAGGACAGGAAAAACAGCTTCTCTGGGCGTCCTTCCGAATGGTGACGCAGCTCATCGTCGTGGGGTATCTCCTGCAACTCCTCTTTGCCGTTCGCTCGCCGGCGCTGGTGCTGCTTATGCTGCTGGCCATGACCGGCTTTTCGCTCCAGATCGCGGGGTCACGCAGCAAGGTACGGATGCCTCACTTTTACCGGGTCATGGGGAGCTCGATTGTTGTCGGCTGTGGCGGCGTCACGTTTTATTTCTGTCTGCTGGTTGTCGGCTATTCTCCCTGGTTTGATCCCCGCTACCTGATTCCGTTGGCCGGGATGATCATCGGTAATGCAATGAACGGCGCCAGCCTGGCGGCTGAACGGCTCTCCAGTGAGATGCATGACCGTCGAGAAGAGATCGAAACCGCCATCTGTCTGGGGGCTAACCCTCGTCAAGCGTCGGAATCGGCCCTTCGGGCTGCCTACTGCGCATCCCTGATCCCGACCATGAATAGCATGGCCGCCACCGGTATCGTGGCCCTTCCCGGCATGATGACCGGTCAGATCCTCTCCGGGACGGAACCGGTCACCGCAGTCCGCTATCAGATCGCTATTATCTGCGCCATCACCGGCGCGGTGGCCATCACCTCGTTTTTGATCCTGCTGCAAGGGTATCGAACTTACTTTACCGATGCTTGTCAGTTGAAAGGTCGCTAGTTCCAGAGCACCGGGGCAGCATGGGAACATTTTTGTCATCCGGTGCCGGCCGGAGCCGTGAGCGAAAAGAATCACGGACTTCTTGACAAAAAACGGCGCTTGTCTCATAAGAATAGATGATAGTATCTCTTATCTTCTAAAAAGGAGTTGCCGCCTCATGCGCTGTCGAAGCCACCTCTGTCTGGTGCATGACGTCTCCATCGACGCCGCTCTTCCCGCCCTTGACCCTCTGTTACGTCCGTCGGATGTCTATCTGCTCACTGCTCCCGATCACGAGCCACAGGCCCGCTGGGTGGAGTCGATTCTCTCTCCGGAAGGGATCACGGTTCATCTAAAGTTTTTGCGCGATCCCTGGAGCGTCTCCGCAGTCCGGGATCAGGTCCGCACCATTCTTATGGGGCGTGGTCCCAACGATGTGGCTCTGAATCTTTCCGGGGCCTTCGGTCCGGTGGGGATCGGCGCCTATGAAGCCTTCCGCGGCGCCGAACGCCCGGTATTCTATGTGCACCCCCATCGTGATTGTCTGGTCTGGGTCCATCCGGAGGAGAGGCTTCGTTCGCCTCTGGCTGGACGCATCACTCTCGTGGATTTTCTCAGGGCTCACGGCGCAACCATCCAGGAGAATCCCGTGGATCTAGCCATGCCCCGGGGGTTGCGCGCTTTGACCCGGGAACTGATCGGCGGTGTGGAGCGGTTGGCTAAGCCGATGGCAAGCCTTAACTGGTTTGCGTATCATGTGGATGGCGATCGTTGCACTCTTCCACTGGACAGCGGTTATCAGAAATGGGGCGACCTGCAGGGACTTATCGACCGGTTCGTCTCCTTCAACCTCATCGAGCGTTTTGGGGAGCGGCTTCGGTTTCCCGATGAGGGGGCCCGTCGTTATGTTAACGGGGGGTGGCTGGAAGATCATGTCGCCACCCAGGTGGAACGGTTGCAGACTGAATCTTCCGTCATTCAGGAAATGGCCCGTGGGGTGGAGTATGTCCGCCTCAACGATGCAACGGCGATTAAAAACGAGTTGGATGTGGTGCTCTTGGCCCGAAATCGGCTTCATATCATTGAATGCAAGGCCAAGCGATTCCAGTGCACCCTCAACCCGGATGCCCCCGGAGCCGACGCCCTTTATAAACTTGACGGGGTGCGGCAGCAATTGGGCGGCAAGGATGCCCGGGTACTTCTGGTGAGCTATCAGCCGCTCCTGGATTCACACCGGCAGCGGGCTGCGGACATGGGGATTCGGCTCTGTGTCGGTCGGGAGATTCACTATATTGACGAACTTATTCGCGAGTGGTTGGGGAGGGACGAGGAGCCGATGCCGATTCAGATCACACCGGCCTGACGACGCTTGAGGGGACGTCAGGTGGCCGGAGTGAAGTTATAGATTGTTGATACTTAACGCACATATCATGTCGGATCGAGGTTTTTTGCATGGCTCAGGAAGAACTCAGCAAACTTAGAATTGACAAACAGTTCACTGCCAAACGACCTGTTCGGAAGAAGATGGCTGTCACGCTGGTCGTGGCCTCCGCCACCGTCGTGGTGGCTGTTCTTGTCTCGCGAGGACTCTTCACCCCAACGGTTGAAGTGGAGTGCGTCACGGTTTCTCTCGTCTATCCATCCCAGACCTTTACGCTCCTTAATGCCAGCGGCTATGTGGTTGCCCAGCGCAAGGCGGCAGTTGCTTCCAAGGCCACCGGCCGACTGGAGTGGTTGGGAGTGGAAGAGGGGAGCAGGGTCAGAAAGGGGGAGATACTTGCCCGACTGGAAAATCGGGATGCCGAGGCGGCACGAGATCAGGCTGCGGCGGTGCTGGTCACGTCACGCTCAAGCCTTGATGAAGCCAAGGTCGAGCTTCAGGACGCAACCCTGAACTATGCCCGTCAGAAGGATCTTGTGAGTCAGGGGATCACGGCGCGGGCGGATTTTGATGTGGCCGAGGCCCGTTATCGCCGCGCCCTGGCTGCGGTGTCGGGAGCGACATCGGCCATCAAGGGGGCCGAAGCAGGACTCAGAGGGGGGGAGGTTGCCCTGGAGTACACCCTGATCCGCGCCCCCTTCGACGGGGTTGTTCTCACCAAGAACGCCGACGTTGGTGACATCGTCACGCCGCTGGGGGCTGCCGCCAATGCCAAGGCAGCCGTGGTCAGCCTGGCGGACATGGACTCACTCATGGTGGAGACTGATGTCTCCGAGGCCAATCTTGAAAAAGTTCGGGTGGGTCATCCCTGCGAGATCCTTCTGGACGCTTTTCCCGATGCGCGGTTCCGCGGCATGGTGCATACCATCGTCCCCACCGCCGACCGGAGCAAGGCCACCGTCATGGTGAAAGTCAGGTTCGTGGACAAGGATCGCCGCATCCTGCCGGAGATGAGCGCCAAGGTGGCGTTCCTGGAGCGACCGGTTACTCCAGCGGAGCAGAAACCTCGAACAGCGCTCAATCCTGCTGCTCTCTCCACGCGCAACGGGAGTTCAGTCGTTTTCAAAGTGGCGGGTGAGGTGGTCGTTCAGACACCGGTGCGGTTGGGGAGCAGGCTTGGTGAACTGCAGGAAGTACTCTCGGGGGTTAAGGGGGGAGACAAAATTGTCCTCAAGCCGCTGGAGAAGCTCAAAAACGACTCAAAAATCAAGGTAGCGGAAAAATAGTGGTCTGCTTAAATTCTTAAATGACCCCTCACCCGGCCTTTCTCCGTTCATCGGTAACAGCAAAGTTCCAGATGAATTTTAAGTTATGCTGCGTCTCGCTACTTGGCGATTTATCGGGGAATCAAGTCGTACCCTGACGGTAATACCGGTTTAAACCTCTTTCGACATCCAACACTCCACACCTCTCCATACCCCCTGTAAAGAGCGAAAAGGCTGTTTGAGCTGACTGGACGATGCAGAACCTGATGTCAGGTCGCGCAATGTCATGCAGATATGCTTAAAAAAAAGTGGTGTCGGATTGTTTCATCCGACACCACGAGATGGATCATAAAACCGGTTGTTACTTGACGGCTATCACTTCAGCAAATTCGGCTTGGGCTGGGGAAATGCCCCTGTGACTGTTACATTTTCGGCCAGTTGCCCCTGCTGGATAATTCCCTGGAACTGATTACCCGGC
This sequence comes from uncultured Desulfuromonadales bacterium, assembly GCA_903929485.1. GTDB lineage: Bacteria > Desulfobacterota > Desulfuromonadia > Geobacterales > CAIOGM01 > CAIOGM01. The sequence goes on along the minus strand of CAIYUY010000190.1, from coordinate 1,447 downwards.
AACAGCGATGCCGTTGCAGGGAGGTTCTGCAATGAAGTCAAGTTGCCGTTCTGTACTGTTCCGTTACCTGCGGGTCCAGTGAAACCGACCTGAGCTGCTGAACCATCGGCGGGAGTCAAGGTGGTTCCCTGTTCAGGCAACAGGGAATAGATCTCGGCTGCCTTCAGTGACTGTATCGGTTCAGGTTGCATGACTGTTACTGGTGCCGTGCTGAACGGGTTGACACCGCCGTTATTCAAGGAGTCGAGCTGCGCCCTGTCCGGGGGCTGAATCGGTGCGACGCTCAAGGATGCAACCGGTGTCGTGACAAGAGCCTGACTCTGAGCTGTTAAAGAGGTACTTACTGCCGGAGCGGTCGTGCCATTCTGGAACCAGACGTCAGCCATTTGATGAGTTGTTCCATTGGAAGTTACGTACGACGAATCCTGAAGTATCCAGTTTCCGTTATTGTTGACCGCCGTCTGGACGGCATTCAGGTTGAACTGTGTGATGCCCAGGGAGTTGAGAGAGTAGATCTCTCCGGGTTGGGTAATGCCGTCAGAGTTTGTATCAACCCAGACCCCCAGCTCGCTGAATGCCGCGTCCTTGGCGTTGATAACGCCATCGTGATTTGAGTCAAGCTGGGCCAATGCCTGGAATCCGTCTGACGCCTTGGCGCCCGATGCCAGTGTAGTCCCATTGCCGAACATTTCCGACCCGTTATTGATCACGCCGTCGTGATTGATGTCTCGAACGAGGAAGCCACTTCCGGCTCCGATCCACCCCACCTGCTGCTTGCTGCCGGTAGCCGTCAGGTCATATTGAACACCGGCAGAAACATCCAGTGTCTTGATGCCGGTACCGGCAAGGTCAAGCACAAGCGGTGAAGTCAGATAGACTGTTGTTTGACGTCCATTCATCGCAAGGAGCTGCGTCGGAGTAAAGGCCGCTGTAAGGTTGGCGGAGTGCAGCGCCGCGATATCAACGGTTTCCAGTGCGCGGATCTGAGCGGAAGTCAGTGCGATAATATCTGTAGTTGTCATGGCTGTAAACTGCTTTGTCTCCAGCGCCACAATTTGAGCTGTAGTCAGTGCCTGTATTTGTGACGTTGTCAGTCTCGCGATGTCTACGGTGGTCAGCCCCTTGATGCCGTCGGTGCTGAAGCCGGTGATGGCCGAGGTAGTGAGAGCGCTTATCTGGGCGGTGGTGATGGCGGCCACGAAGGCGGAGCCCAGTGCTCCCATCTGATTGCTGGTGAGGGCGGTGACGGCCGTGGTGGTTATGGCCGCGATCTGCTGGCTGCTCAGGCCGCCAACATGGTTGGAATCCAGCCCGCCGATTTCCGCCGGGGTGAGCGCCGCCAGTTGGGAACTGGTAAGCGCCGCCACATGGGCCGTGTTGAGTCCGGTCACGGCGCTGCTGTCCAGTCCCATGATCTGGGTTGTGGTCAGGGTCTGGACACCGACGG
>CAIYUY010000189.1 GCA_903929485.1 uncultured Desulfuromonadales bacterium | reverse complement strand
TTCCGCTAAGGTGATTCGCAGGTAAATAGGTACCGCAACAAGGTCGGCGGAAATGTCCCGTCATGGTTCGACAAGCTCACCACGAACGGAACAGAAGGTAGTTATAAACCTTAATCCGTTCGCCCTGAGCTTGTCGAAGGGTGGACGGATTTCTACCCTGGGATATTCTTTGTAACGAATCACCTAAGGAATCAACATGATCCGCAGAGCCATTACACCGACACTATTGCGGCTTGCAGAAGGTTTTCCGGTGGTGGTGCTCACCGGTCCCCGCCAATCAGGGAAAACGACTCTGGTGCGCGCCACTTTTCCTGACAAACCATACGTATCCCTTGAAAATCCCGACCTGCGGTTGTTTGCCAACGAAGACCCCCGCGGTTTTTTGGCTCGCTATCCCCAAGGGGCGATTCTTGACGAGGTGCAACGGTCGGCTGAACTCCTTTCGTATATTCAGGGAATTGTGGATGAACAACGGACGCCGGGTCGTTATATCCTGACCGGTTCCCAGAACTTCGCCCTGAGCCGTCAGGTGAGCCAGAGCCTGGCGGGACGCGCCGGTATCGTTCAGCTTTTACCCTTGTCGGGGCGCGAACTGATGGCTGAGGGACTTCTGGCGAATGGTCTTGACCAATGGCTTTTTACCGGCGGCTACCCGGCCCTGTATAGTTCTTCCGTCACCCCTGGGGACTGGTTTGCCGGCTATGTCGCCACTTACCTGGAACGTGACGTCCGCGATCTGACCTCTGTCCGTGATCTGATCACCTTTCAGCGTTTTCTGCGACTCTGCGCGGCCCGTACCGGCCAGTTACTGAACCTCTCTTCCCTGGCGACGGATTGCGGTATTTCCCAAAGCACCGCCACCGCATGGTTGAGCATTCTTGAAGCCAGCTACATCGTCTTTCGTCTTACCCCTCATTTCGCCAACTTCGGTAAACGGTTGGTTAAAACTCCCAAGCTCTATTTTCATGATACGGGCGTGGCGTCATTTCTCCTGGGAATCCAGACCCCGGAGCAACTGGCCACACATCCGACTCGGGCCGCGCTGTTCGAGACCATGGTCGTTGCCGAATACCAGCGTGCCCGCTGGAATCGTGGTGAGGTGGCCAACCTCTATTTCTGGCGTGACAGCAGCGGTATTGAAGTAGACCTGTTGCTTGATGAAGCTGGTCTTCTACGTCCGGTGGAAATAAAGTCAGGTCAGACTATCGCCGGTGATATGTTCAAGGGGCTGAAAAAGTGGCAAACTCTTTCCGCATCACCAGCGGAACCGTCACTTCTGTTCGGCGGTGACGGAACATATCTTCGAAGTGGTGTTCGAGTGATCGGATGGCGCGAGATGCTTGACGAGGCTTGCGGACAATTTTAAAATCCCCTAGAGAACCTTACCACCCCCAACCTCTCCTGAAATGGGAGAGGAGCTACACCCTTCCTTATTCACACTCCTCGCTGCCTCTGCAAATTTTTTTGTACTACTTCAAAATTTTCTTGTTTACCTGCAGAGAACTCCCTTGCTAAAACTCAAGCCATCCGGACTGTTGACACGTCATGGTGATTGGCACGCTCCATGCTTTATGGAGATTGATTCCAAAAACGATATTTTCACCACAGAGTCACGGAGAACAGAGAGAAATTCAAAATGAGAAATGGAATGAACGCTTATGTTATCAAGCCGGATCTCGATACCTGCCTTACCGCCGTCATTCTCGGCATCGGCGCCGATGACGAGGTCTCCTTCGGCGACACCGATGCCCTCGAGATACTGCTGTCGGACCCGGCGGTGTTCTGCATCGAAGCCGGGGGGAGCGGTCGGGTGGGGGAAAACAATTTTGACCACCATCTTCCCGGACTCCGGCTCCCCCCCGCCTGTCGTCAGGCCTTCACCCGGCAAGGGAGCAGTGACCGTCACCTGGAGCGGATGGTCAGTTACGTCTCTCTGGTTGACGATGGACTCCCCATCATTCCCGCGCCCGGCTTTCCGTCACTGTCCGGCCTTTTTTCCGGGATGCTCCTCATGGAACAGGGGAAGGAGGCGCAGTTTCACGCCGGCTGCCGACTCATTACCCGAACAAGATAACAATTCCGGAAATATTTACGCCCGGCGGGAATCAAAACGGAAATATTTACGTGATATGCCGGGAGGAGATGTTTGAGGCATGCTGGCACAAATAGTTGCACAGGAAAGGTTATCAGGCTATAGTCGGCGCCAGTGATCAAAGGAATGAAAACCGGCATGAACTGCACTACCCTCGAAACTACACATATGGCCGAAATATTCATCTTCGTGGCCGGCGGTTCACCGCAGATCATCACCGAAACCATTCAGGCCCTCGCCCTGCAGGTCCCTTCAATCCTCCCCGACGAACTCCACATCATCACCACCTCCGAAGGGAAGCGAATCATCAAGAAAGCGCTCCTTGATGACGGACGGCTCTCCCGCTTCTTCGCCGAATTCGGGTTTCCTCCCGTGGCCTTCAACGAAGCCTCATTCTATCTCCCCACAGGAGTGGACGGCCGGGAACTCTCCGACCTGAAATCCAGTGGCGATAATGAAACCATGGGGGACCTGATCACCGAATTCATCCGGGCACAGGCCGATCGAACCGGGGTGAGATTGCACTGCTCCCTGGCCGGAGGGCGCAAGACCATGAGTTTTTACCTGGGAGCGGCCCTGGAACTTTTCGGCCGTACCCAGGACAAGCTCTACCATGTTCATATTTCACCGGAATTCGAGGGGACGAATTTTTATTACCGGCCGAAACGGAATGAAAAGATCCTCCGTACCTACGACAAGGCCGAGCTGAATACGGACGATGCGGCGGTTTTTCTTTCGGAACTGCCGTTTATCCGGATGAGAGATAAATTGCAGCTCAAAGGGGTGGCGGGTCAGTCGTTTTCCGCCCTGGTGCGCCAGGGACAGATCGCCCTTGACACGGCCCCGCAACAGCCGAAAGTACGGGTTAATTTGAAGGAAGACCGGTTTCTCATCGGCGAAACCCCCATGGAATTGACCGCGACTCAACTGGCCATCTACACCGCGTTTCTCAAACTCAAACTGGATTCCTGTCTCTTTGCCCAGCGGCCGTACTGTAAGGATGAAGAGGGCGCCGCCTGTACCGGCTGCTTTCAGAATCTGGATGCGCTCCTTCAGCCGGAACGGGTGGCGGAACTGGCGGATAACTATGCCGTCATTCATACGAGGAAAGAACCGGGCGAAGCCCGACGGATCATGGAACTGCGAGGTGAGAAGAACAAGATGGCCGGATGGCTGGATGATGGCAAGGACGGGTTCTGTCGCCGGAATCTCCGGACCCATACGACCAAGATTAACCGGGCGTTGCGGGAACAGTTGAACGACGCTACCCTGGCATCCCAGTTCACCATCCAGTCGGCCCAGGGGCGCTGGTCGCATTTCAGCGGTTACGGCATTCTCGTGGACAAGAACAACATCGTGCTGGAGTAGCCATGCGCATCCTTGTCACCTTCACGGCTACACAACCGGTTCGGCTCCCCATCGCCTACAACCATCTCGTTCAGGGGATGATCTATCGCCATCTTCCCGAGGAGATGGCCGGCTTCCTGCATGGCAATGGTTTCTCCGCCGAATCCCGCTCCTTCAAGCTCTTCAGCTTTTCCCGCTTCCAGGGAAAAGTCTCCGTCAACCAGGGATTCATTACCCTCACCCCCCCGTTTTCTCTCGTCATAACTTCCTGCTGGGGTGAATTTCTGCATGGTCTGGCCGACGGGCTGCAGGAGGACGGCGGGGTGACGTTCGGCCCGGCCCGGGTGGCGCTGGATTCCATCATGATCGAAGACGATCAACCCTTTGACCGGGGCGCCGCCACCATCAGGATGCTCTCCCCCATGACCACCTACAGCACCCTCACCGGTCCGGACGGCGCCCGGAAAACCTACTACTATTCCCCCTTTGAAAAAGATTTTAGTCAGATGCTCCGGGTGAACCTGATCAACAAGTACGAGGCGGTCTGCGGCGCGCCGCCGGTTGACGACTCTTTTGTCATTTCGCCATTGAAGGTCACCCGCCAGGATGAAAAAATAATCCAGTACAAGGGGTTCATCATCAAGGGGTGGCTGGGGAGCTACCGGATGCAGGGCGCTCCGGCGCTGCTCAAGTTGGCGTATGACGCCGGACTGGGGGGCAAGAACTCCCAGGGTTTCGGCTGCTTCGAAGTTATCTGATTTTTATTCGCTCCCGCAGTCATACGCCCCCACCTGGTGGAGATAGCAACGCCTGAAATCAAGGGCATCCTCTTTTCCCTTCCCCCCCCCAACCTCGTATTCTCCTCTGTTTTGAGCAGTCAGGTGATTCGCGACAAAGACGATACCCTGACAATTCCAAAAGATGTCATTCTGAGCGATAGCGAAGAATCTGCTTCTGTTTAAAAAGCAGATCCTCGCGTTGCTCAGGATGACAGACGGTTGGTATACTTTTTGTCGCAAATCACCTAAGTTACCATGCGAGAATGTGGTCTTGCCTGCCGCACTCTTATGTGCGTCCCAGCCTCCCTCAACCTCCCCTCCTCTTTACCCGGGCGTCCATGAAAAATATCGGAGAGAATAACCAATAGGTTAACCATATGCCGGATCAACGTACGCAGCATCCCGAGGCAAGAACGGGTCTCACCTTCGGCGTCATCGCCTATCTGGTCTGGGGTTTCTTCCCCGTCTATTTCAAGGCCATCGCTTCCGTCCCGCCGCTCCAGGTCGTTTCACACCGGATCTTCTGGTCGATTCTCTTCCTTGCCCTCCTTATCAGCCGGCGCAACCGCTGGAGCGACATCCTCGCCGTCACGAAGAACAAAAGTTCGCTGCTCATCCTTGCGGGCTCCGCGCTCCTCATCGCCACCAACTGGCTGGTATTCATTGTCGCCGTGGAGCACGGGGAGGTGCTGCAATCCAGCCTGGGTTACTTCATAACTCCCTTCGTCAGCATCCTGCTAGGTGTCATCTTCCTCAAGGAGCGTCTCCGACGGCTGCAACTGGGGGCACTGACTCTTGCCGCCACCGGGGTGCTCATCATCGCCCTCCATGGGGGGAGCATCCCCTGGACCGCCCTGACCCTTGCCCTGACCTTCGGTTCCTACGGCCTCCTGCGCAAGGTGGTGGCCGCGGATTCCCTCTGCGGACTGACCCTGGAGACTCTTCTCCTGGCGCCGGCCGCCCTGGCATATCTTCTGTTAGTCACCTGGCAAGGAAAAGGAGCTTTCCCCGGAGCGGGGTTGCGGGTGGATCTGCTCCTGGCGTCGGCCGGCTTCGTGACGGCCATACCGCTCCTCCTCTTCTCAGCCGCAACCCGTCGCCTCCGCCTTGCCACCATAGGCTTTCTTCAGTATCTGACGCCAACACTCCACTTCCTTCTGGCGGTGCTTCTCTACCATGAACCGTTCAGCCTGATTCATCTGGCAAGCTTCATCCTCATCTGGGGAGGTCTGGCGGCCTATTCATGGGATGCGTACCGAATGTTCCGTTACGGGGGATTGAAGCTGATTACACGGTAACCGGCAGTTTTATTTCCTCACATACGCCTTGGCATTGAGCGGGATGCTTAAGGCATGACGCCGGATCGCATCCAAGGAGTGAAGGGTAAGACGGGTCCCGCGCTCCATGACCAGAATCCCGGGGGTGCTGTAGATATCCCGAGTCAGGATCATCCCCACCTCCAGATTCCTCAAGAGAAGTTCCTGTTCGGGAATGACCTGCTGTTGGGAGTCAGGGATATCCACCAAGACATCCTTCACCGCCTGATTGGCGGCCAAGGCCAGTTCCGGATCAAAGAGAGTCCCCATGCCGGCAGCCACTTTTCTCGTCACCTGATATTTGGCGTCTTTTCCGGTCAACATGGCGTACTGGTTGTCGATGAAATCGGCCAGGAAGAGTATGCGCGCTCCCAACAGAATTTTCTCTCCCGCCAGCCTGTCGGGAAAGCCGCTCCCCGCAAACTCTTCGTGATGCTGACGGATGAGTCGCCCGATCCCCTGCAACTCTTCCATGGTATCAATGATCTCCTGACCTTTAACCGTGTGAACCCGATACTCTTTCAGGTCATCGGCGCTCAACAGCTCCTTGTTTTTCAGGAAAACCCGGTCTGACATACCAATAAGTCCGATATCATGCAGGAGTGCCGCGTTCCTGAT
>CAIYUY010000188.1 GCA_903929485.1 uncultured Desulfuromonadales bacterium | reverse complement strand
TTTCGGAGCTCAATAACCATGCCTGCATGCCCCCTGTCAACGCTTCGCCGCCCCCCTCGCGAGAGGCCGACGCATGACTCGGAGTCACGGCTGGTCGCTAACCATTACCATGTAGGGACTTTCACCCATTACTCTTTGCCGACTTTTACCGGCGCTTTCACTACGTCCCCATAGACCCCCATAGACCCATCGACTATGCCCAGGGTAGGCAAGTACGGCGGGTCAATATAAATGCACTTTACTTGTCCACGGTAGAACGGCAGGAGCGCCTTCAACGCCGGAAGGTTATCACCATGAATAAACATATTCTCAGCTTCAACGTCGCCGTGTGAAGTTTGGAACTGCAACAGGTGATACGGCACTTCCGCCGTGCCGCCGACGGCCTGGTTTTTGTTAACCCAATCGAGAAACGGCATGAATTATCCTTGTTTAGCTTTTTGGTTGATCTAAGGTGATTATCCGCAATAAAGATACCATGCTAACGCCTACAGATGTCATCCTGAGCGACAGCAAAGGATCTGCTTCTGTTTGAAAAGCAGATCGAATCATTCGCGTTGCTCAGGATGACAGACGGTTCGTATATTTATTGGAGCGTATCACCTTACAGGAACAATCAAATTAGTAATAAACTTGAGCGTCGTCCGGTTTGATACTTGCAAGTTATCATCTGAATGCCACAAGTAGCGTCCCTTCTCCCCGGGGGAGAAGGTGCCCGACAGGGCGGATGAGGGGGGGGGTAAATTGCTACGTGCAAAAACCTAACCGGACAACACTGAATAAATTTCGATTTTAACTGTTACGATTTTACGATTGACGTAGTGAATAATATTCCCTACACTTCCTGCCATGACCCGTCTCCATCACAACCGTAATTGGAAAATTGAAATATTTGGTCGCGAGCACGGCGTACCACATTTTCATCTGCGATGGCCTGACGGACGGGCATCGCTGAGTATCGATACAGTTGAAGTCATCATAGGAAACCCACCGGCATTAATCCTTGCCGAAGCCCGGAAATGGGCTCGGGACAACAGTGATCAAATAATGCAGGAGTGGTTAAGGCTGAACCGGAGATAATTCTATGAATCAACAGCTGATCACAGCCGTTACCGCCATGGCGCCGTCATTTTTGACATTGGCTTGGCGCTCCGGCAAACAGACAAGGGTGGATGTTTTAGACTACTTCAACGTTTCGGGGTATAAGCGCTTGCAAAATACCGCCTTCTTTGCGACGGCAACAGTCGAGGAATGGGGACATGGGGTGGAGTGGGCGAATGGCGAGATCGGTATTGACGCCGATGCTCTCTACAGGCTGGGTAAAGAACAAACTGGCTTGGCCTTCCCCACTCATGAATTTAATGCATGGCTGGAACGAAATGAACTCTCCCTGGCTGCCGCAGCCAGGGCGTTGGGTATTACTCGCAGAACTATCATCTATTATCACGGGGGATACAAACCGATTCCCCTTTATATCAAGCTGGCCTGTATCGGTTGGGAAACTGTCACCCTACAGAAGGCCGCATGAGAACTATTTTCTATCTCGTCAAGAAATCTCTGTCCAATAAGGAGCCGGGGAGCCGGGGTCAGGGGGAGCCGGGGTCACCCATTTAAAGGCCCCTGTCAAGCTACAAAAACAACCCGTCTACACGATTTTGATCTTTTTCGTGCACTCTTGTTGCGGTCAGTTATCCTCACCTTTGCCTATGCCGTAGTTTCTTTGAGTTTCGGCAGTCATGCTTCGCTGCACCAGTCACCCATCAGGATCTGGGCGGTCATCGCTGTTCTGATGGCGCCCGTTCCGCATTTCGCGGACCAGAAAGTCATCGGTTCCAGGCCGTGTCCAAGTGGTT
>CAIYUY010000187.1 GCA_903929485.1 uncultured Desulfuromonadales bacterium | reverse complement strand
TGTTCAAGGAATACCGGACAACTCTGATTTCAGAGGTGGTAACGGGAAAAATCGATGTTCGGGGAGAGGTGGCTGTATGAAAAATGCCATTCTAAAGCGATTGAAAAAGTATGACCACCTCCCTTTTCTGTTCTTAGGATCAGGGCTTTCTATTCGATATTTGGGATTGGAAAACTGGGTTGGACTTCTCAGGAAATTTGCTCAGATGGTCACCGATAACGAGTTTGCTTATGAAATGTATGTGCAGCAGGCAAAAGCCTCTGGATGCAAGGAAGGAGAGTTGCCGAAAATTGCGGAGTTGATAGAACACGATTTCAATATGAGATGGTTCAAGGATGATAGGTTTAGAAATAACCGTACAGAATCTGCCGATGAGTTGCGCCGTTCCATATCTCCGTTCAAAATAGAGATCGCCGGTTATATGCGCGAACGGAGCAAGACATATGAGCCGGAATATGCTTCAGAGATTGAACAATTCAAGCAGCTTGAAATGCGAAGCATCGGAGGGGTGCTGACGACGAACTATGACAGCTTCATCGAGGATGTTTTCCCCAGTTACACGAAATATGTTGGACAAGAGGAATTGTTGTTCTCTCCGTTGCAGGGCATTTCCGAAATCTATAAAATCCACGGCTGTTGCTCAAAACCGGAGTCGATAATTATCAACGAATCGGATTACGTTGATTTTTCAGAGAAAAACGCCTACCTTGCCGCCAAAATTCTCACCATCTTCCTCGAACACCCCATAGTTTTCATCGGTTATTCGATCAATGATTCAAATATTGAAATCATCTTAAAATCTATTGTGAAATGTCTTTCCTCGGAAAATCTCGAAAAAATCAGGGAACGGCTTATCTTTGTAGAGCGGGCAAAGAATGGAGCTGCGGAAGAGATTTCCACGTACAGTAAATCATTTGAAGGTGGCAAGGCCATAGACATGACGCGTGTTCGCATTAAGAGTTACGAACCGCTCTATCAGGCGCTGCTGGAGAATCAGGCAAAATATAACGCACCGATGTTAAGGCGATTAAAGCAGGACATCTATGAACTGGTTCTTGCCAATAAACCGACTGGTAGAATGCGCGTTATGAATCTTGAGGATGACAAGCTTGAAGATGTGGAAGTGGTTGTTGGAGTTGGTGTGCTGGCAAATTTTGGTCTGAGGGGATATGCCGGTTTACCAGTAGAAGAGCTTTATGGTGACGTGGTACTTGATAACAGGGGTTTTGATGCAGAAAGCATTGTGACATTTGCATTACCTGCGTTGCTAACCAGCAACAGTCTTAACCTTCCAGTCCACAAATACCTTCTTGACTTTAAAGGTAACATCCCGGAGCGAGTCAAACTCGCAATAAAAGAAAATTTTGACGATTTACTTTCGGGTACAATTAAAAAGAATCGTGAGAAAAAAGCCCACAGAAATGAAACTATCGACTCATTGGTAAAAACAATGTCAGTTGCGAAGCTTCTCCAAGCTCTTCCTGATTTGAGAGAAGAAAATATCAAAGTCACTGAACTACATAATTTATTGAAAGATTTTCTTACGAAAAATCCTTCTATTCTTTCTTCTGGCAATTCTGGACTCAAAACAGATCTTAAAAGAGCTATTCGGATCTATGATTGGCTCAAATATCACCAAAAAACAAAGGAGCCCTAGCTACAGCTGGCACGAACTGCCCACCTCGCTAGAACCCCTTTAACTTGTTACTGGGTACTCAGTGGCGGTTGGCAAGCACGAACTGCTTACGCCGACATGGCCCCCATCTACAAGTGACTCTACGGCAATTTGACGTATTATTCAACCGAATATTTTGCAGGAGAAACCATATCTGCCGATATATCGCTGTGTGAACGTTTAAGGGGCTCGAAATTTCTCAATATACCGTTTAAGGTTGTCATTCCCGCAATGCTTCTGAGCGGGAATCCAGAGGTGTGATTTTAGAAAGCTGAAGATTGTCGCTACTCAGGAAACAAGAAGGAATCCACGTATGACCGATATCCGTACGGAAAAGACCTTTGAGTCCGCCATTGTCGAAAGGCTCGTCGAACAGGGTGGTTATATCCAGGGGAACGTCGATGAGTACAGCGTTGAACTGGGGATGTTCAAGGCCGAGGTGGTCGATTTCATCCGGTCGACTCAGCCGGAAAAGTGGTCAAAACTGGAAGCCGTTCATGGCGCCGATTGCCATTACCGGATAATCCAGCGGCTGTATAAAGAGCTGGATTTACGAGGTTCCCTGGATGTCATCCGTAACGGTTTCGTGGATTACGGCATCCGCTTCCGGATGGCTTTTTTCAAGCCGGAATCCGCCATGAACCAGGACACTTTGACGCTGTATGAACGGAACCGGCTGAAGGTAACTCGTCAACTTTTCTATAGCGATAAGAACAGAAACTCCATTGATCTGGTCCTCTCCCTCAACGGCCTCCCCGTGGCGACACTGGAGCTGAAGAACCATTTTACCGGCCAGACGGCGGCCAACGCCAAGCGGCAGTACGCCCAGGATCGGGATAACCGCGAATTGCTTTTTGCCTTCAAGAAGAGAGCCCTCGTTCATTTCGCCGTCGATCCCGACGAAGTATATATGGCCACCAGACTGGACGGGAACAGAACCCACTGGCTTCCTTTCAATAAAGGATGTGGCAACGGCAAAGGGAACCCGTTAAACCCCGATGGTTACAAAAGTTCCTATCTTTGGGAAGAAACCCTGGTCAAAAATAGCTGGCTTGATATCATTCAGCGCTTCATCCACCTGCAAACCGAGGAGTATGAGTTGGGCGGAGTGACGAAGAAAAGCGAAAAAATGATCTTCCCCCGCTACCATCAGCTTGATTCCGTTCGAAAAATGATGAGTGACGCCAGGATCAGGGGCGTCGGTAATAACTATCTGGTTCAGCATTCAGCCGGTTCGGGAAAAAGCAATTCCATCGCCTGGCTGGCCTACGGACTCTCCACGCTGCACAATGGACAGGATGAACGGATTTTCCATAGTGTCATCGTGGTGACCGACCGCAAGGTGCTTGATAACCAGTTGCAGGACACCATCTATCAGTTCGAGCATAAAACCGGGGTGGTGCAAAAGGTCGACAAGGATAGCTCCCAGCTTGCCGCCGCAATCAGCTACGGAGCGCACATCATCATTACCACCTTGCAGAAGTTTCCCTTTGTCATGGAGAAGGTCGGCGATCTGCCGGACAGGAGATATGCCGTCATTATCGACGAGGCCCACAGTTCGCAGGGGGGCGAGGCCAGCAAGAAGATGAAGGAGGTCCTCTCCGCCGGCTCCCTTGATGAGGCTTGTGTGAATGATCCCGGCGGTGATGACGCCGAAGACGAAATCAACGCCGAAGTGGAGAAGTCAGCCGCAGCCAGAGGGAGACAGCGGAATATCTCGTTTTTTGCCTTTACCGCCACGCCGAAATATAAGACTCTGGCCGTGTTTGGTCATTTGAATTCGGAGGGTAAGCCGCAACCGTTTCACCTCTATTCCATGCGGCAGGCAATTGAGGAAGGGTTCATTCTGGATGTTCTGGAAAACTATACGACCTACGAGCTTTACTTCAAGCTGACCAAGGCAATTGAGGAGAACCCGCTCCTCAACAGGAAGAAGGCTGCCCAGGCCATAGGGAAATATGTGTCGCTGCATCCCCATAACCTTAGCCAGAAGACCGAGATCATCCTGGAGCATTTTCGACAAGTTGTTGCTCGCAAGATCGGCGGCAGGGCCAAAGCCATGGTGGTGACCGGTTCACGACTTCATGCAAAAAGGTACTACGACGAATTCAATCGTTATATAAAAGCCAAGGAATATGCCGACATCAGGGTGTTGGTGGCCTTTTCTGGAAAGGTGATTGACGACGACTTTCCCGATGGCGTTTCCGAGCCTTCCCTCACCGGGTATGGCGAGCGGGAGCTGCCGGAAATATTCGCCAAGGATGAATACAAGATTCTCATCGTTGCGGACAAGTATCAGACCGGCTTCGATCAACCATTGTTGCAGACCATGTATGTGGATAAAAAGCTGTCGGGTGTAAAAGCGGTTCAGACGTTTTCCAGACTTAATCGAACTTGTCCCGGCAAGGAGGATACGTTTATCCTGGACTTCGTCAACGACCGGGATACCATCCTCTCCTCGTTTCAGCCATATTACGAAATAACGACCGTTACCAACGAACCCGATCCTAACCACCTTTATGATCTGAAGGGGAAACTTGACGAAAAACGGATTTACTGGCAATCGGAGATCGAGGCGTTTGCGCGACTCTATTTCAAGGATAGCCGCAGGTTAACGACTAAAGACCAATCGCTCTTATACGCCTGTCTCGATCCGGCGGTGGACCGGTTCAAGGCGATGGTGAAAGAAGATGAAAAAGATGATTTCAAGAAAGGTCTCCGGACCTGGACCAATCTCTACTCTTTCCTTGCCCAGATAATGCCCTTTACCGAGCCTGACTTCGAAAAGTTTTACGCCTTTGCCCGGCTATTGCAAACAAAGCTACCCAAAAGAGATTTGTCGGAAAGCCTGAGACTGGACGATGAGGTTACCCTGGAGTATTACCGCCTGCAAAAGATCGCTGAAGGAAGCATTGAGTTGCAAAAGGATGAACCCGGCGAGATTGACGGGCTGTCGGAGGCGGGAATAACACGAGCAAAGGAAGATACCGCGGCATTGTCTGAAATCATCGATCTACTGAATGAACGATTCGGCACCGATTTTCAGCAGGCCGACAGACTTTTCTTCGACCAGATTGAAGCTGAACTGGTCCAGGATGAAACCCTGAAAACACAGGCCCAAGCCAATAAAATTGATACTTTCAAGTATGCCTTCGAGGATCAGTTCCTGGGCAAGCTGATAGAAAGAATGGACCAGAATCAGGAAATATTCGAAAAAATTGTCGAAGACAAGGCTTTTGGTGGGATGGTGCGGGAATGGATGTTGAAAAAAGTATATTCACGGTTAAATGATTCTTGACCGACAGGGCATATTCACTATTATTGCTTGACCATCGCCCTATGTTTGTGCTTTTGTCCGACAATGCAGCTGTCTTTACTTCGAAACGAGATGTGATAACTTATGACATTTAAAAACATAGAAGAAAAAGTTATTAATAGTGTTCGGATCACCGACGACGAGGCGCTCTTCCTCTTCGAACACCCCGATCTCCTGGAGATCGGCGAACTGGCGGCTTTTGTCAACGAGAAGAAGAATGGCCGAAGGGTTTTCTTCAACGTCAACCGCCACCTCAATCACACCAATATCTGTGTCAACCGCTGCCAATTCTGCGCTTTTTCCAAAAACGGGGACGAGGCTGGAGCGTATACCTATGATTTGGCGGAGATCCGGCGGCGGGCGGAGGATGCCCTTGCCCAGGGGGCTACCGAGATTCATATCGTCGGGGGACTCCACCCCGATCTCCCCTTCGAGTTTTATCTTGGGATGCTTCGCACCGTGAAGGATGTTTCGCCAACGCTTCATCTGAAGGCGTTCACCGTCGTGGAAATCGATTATCTGGCGGGGCTGGCTGGTTTGTCCATTGCCGAGACCCTCCATGAGTTGAAGGGAGCCGGACTCGGTTCCCTCCCCGGTGGGGGGGCGGAAATATTAACGAAGGAGGTCCGCGACAAGCTCTGTCCGGAGAAGATCAGCGGCGAGCGGTGGTTGGAGATCATGGAGAAGGTTCATGGCGCCGGGCTCAGATCCAACGCCACCATGCTCTACGGTCACGTGGAGAGTTACGCCCACCGGGTTGATCATATGCGGCGGCTTCGGGAGCTGCAGGATCGAACCGGCGGGTTCCAGGTCTTCATTCCGCTGGCTTTTCAGAGTGAGAATAACCCCCTGGGGCACCTGAAGAACAAGCTCAGCGGCGGGGTTGATGATCTGAAGACTCTTGCCATTGCCCGGATCTATCTGGATAACTTCGCCAACATCAAGGCCTACTGGGTCATGGTGGGGGAGAAGATCGCCCAGGTTTCCCTGGCCTTCGGGGTTAATGACCTGGACGGCACCGTGGTGGAGGAGAAGATCGGCCACGACGCCGGCGCCGCCTCTCCCCAGGCCCTGTCCCGTGACGGTATCATCGACCTGATCCGGAAGGGGGGGAAGATCCCCGTGGAGCGGGATACCCTCTATAACGAGATCAGGACCTATTGAAATGAGTATTCGACGAAATAAAGGTGCGATTCGCAACTAACTTGGTGCAATGGAAGATGTTTTCCGTTATGCTGGCGGATGATGTGAACTGCCGCCATGGCCCTGACTCTTGCGCAGGGGCCGGACAATATCTTCGTGATTACCCAGGGGATGGCCCGGGGCGCCGGGCCGCCCTGGTCACCGCCTGGGGGATGTGCAGCGGTGTTACGGTTCACACCCTGGCCGGAGGAATCTTTGCCCTCCTGGGACTTCGGTTGGCCCTGGCGGAAAGATAACAAGGTTGCCTATGGATATGACATCACTGCTTCACGCTGTGAAAGATGGCCGATCCCTCACCCGCGCCCAGGCTCTTGTTTTTCTCACCCAGGGTGATCTCCTGACGATGGGGAAGCTGGCGGACGGGATCAGGAAGCGGCTTCACCCCGAAAGGATCGTTACCTTCGTGGTGGATCGAAACGTTAACTACACCAACGTCTGCGAATCCAAATGCCGGTTCTGCGCCTTTTACCGGGACCATGGGGCTGACGATTCCTACCTGCTGACCCCTGAAGAGATCTTCCTGAAGATTGAAGAGCTGGTTGCCGCGGGAGGAACACAACTCCTCATGCAGGGGGGGCTTCACCCGGAGCTAAAGATAGAGTGGTTCGAGGAACTCTTCCGGGAGATCAGGCGCCGCTTCCCCGGAGTCCGGAATCACTCCCTTTCCCCGGCGGAGATTACCCATATCGCCCGGATCTCCGGGATAGCCATGCCCGAGACGCTCCGGCGTCTCCATGGGGCGGGGCTGAATTCGGTTCCCGGCGGCGGGGCGGAAATTCTGGTGGAGTCGGTTCGGCAAGAAATTTCACCCAACAAGATAAGTTGGCAGGGGTGGGGGGCGGTCATGGAGGAAGCAGCCCGCCTGGGAATGCCCACCACCGCCACCATGATGTTCGGCAGCAGCGAGGGGCCGGAGGATATCGTGGAGCACCTCTTCCGGGTGCGGGAGCTGCAAGCCAAGGGGGGCTCTTTCACCGCCTTCATCCCCTGGAGCTATCAGCCGGGGAACACGGAATTGGGCGGAACTACCGCCACGGGGGTTGAATACCTCAAGGTTCTGGCTTTATCGCGCATGGTGCTTGACAATATCACCAACATTCAGGCAAGTTGGGTAACACAGGGGGCGCGGCTTGCCCAGGTGGCGCTTTTCTTCGGGGCCAACGACCTGGGGGGAACCATGCTGGAAGAAAACGTGGTGGCTGCCGCGGGGTGCACCTTCCAAATGAACCGGGAAGAGATGATCGACCTCATTCGTGGCGCCGGATTCACTCCGGCGCAGCGGACCACCACGTACGAGATACTAAGAAGTTACCCTCGCTGAGGTGTCAGGGCGAACGCCGTTCGCCCCTACAATACATTCACCACAACAACATAAGAAAGGCAGTTTTGATGACCACTGTACCGATGATCACCACGCAGGCCGGACTCGAGGAACTTGCCGACCGGCTCGGCCGGGAACCAATTATTGCCTGTGACCTTGAGGCCGATTCACTCCACCACTACCGGGAGAAGGTTTGTCTCCTGCAGTTCTCAATCCCGGATTATTCGGCGCTGGTGGATCCTCTGGCCGTTACCGATCTCTCCCCTCTTGCGCCGGTCATGGCCGATCCGCGGATCCGGAAAATCTTTCATGGCGCCGACTATGATATCCGTTCACTCCATCGTGATTTTGGTATCCATGTGGAAAACCTCTTCGATACCATGATCGCCTGCCAGTTTCTCGGCGAGAAGGAGGTTGGGTTGGCGGCGGCTCTGAAGAAGCGGTTTGGTGTGGAGTTGGACAAGCAATTTCAGAAGGCCGATTGGAGTCGGCGCCCCTTGAGTCCGGAGATGCTGGCTTACGCGGTGGAAGATACTACCCTGCTTATCAGCTTTTACGGGCAGCTGTCCGAGGAGTTGCAGGCGAAGGGGCGTCTTGCCTGGGTAGAAGAAGAGTGCGCCGTGCTTCAGGGGGTGAGGGTCGTCTCACGGGAGGATGCTCCGCTCTTTATTCGCTTCAAAGGGGCTGCAAAGATGGAGCCCCGGGCGTTGGCGGTGCTGGAAGAGCTGCTCCGGTTCCGGGACGAGCAGGCGAGCCGGTTGGATCGTCCTCCCTTCAAGGTCATCGGTAATGAGGCGCTGATGGAGCTGGCGGAGAAGCGTCCCCGGTTGACCGCGGACCTTGCCGGTATTTCCGGTCTTTCCGAGAAGCTCGTGGAGAGGATGGGAGCCAGTCTGCTCAAGGCCGTGGAGAGAGGGTGCGCCCTGCCGGCTACAGAGCTTCCCCGTTTTCCCTTTGTCCCCCGGTCGTCACGGGACCCGCACAGAGATGACCTCCTGAAGTCCCTCAAGAAGTGGCGGGAAGTGAAGGCCAAGAACCTTCTCCTGGAACCTGGTATTCTCGCCAATAATGCTCTTCTTGAGGCTCTCACCGAGCTTCCGGGGGGCGTCGGCGCCCACGGGATCATTTCACGCCGGTGGCAGCGGGAGCTCTACGGAGACGAGGTGGGGCGGCTCCTCTCGTAAAGAGTAAGGTAGAGGTAGAGGTAAAGGTAGAGGTAAAGAAAAATCTTTACCTCTACCTCTACTTTTACCTTTTCTTTCGTCCCTGTCCCGCCGGCAACAGCGAGACCAGCGCTACGATGGAGCGGGAAGCCACGGTGCAAGTTCTGCCGGGGAAGGGGGGGGCATCCCGCCAGTCACAAATATCGTCGGGTGACGGTCGGGAGGTATCGATCCAGCGCCGCCATCTCCGCTCTCCGGAGCGGGACGGGAGTTCGAAGCGGAGCTCCTCCCACCAGGCGTTGATCATGAGATGCACGGCAAAACTCCCCCGGAGCCCCCGGACAGTCACGGCGATGCTGTGAGAGCAGTCCGCCCAGTCGGGCTGGTTAAGCTTGACGCCGTGCCAGTCGATGCGGGAGCGGCGCAGGAGGGCGTTGAGGCTTAAGCCTTCGGTGTCCAGGGATGCATCTCGTTGGAGCCGGCGTTTGATCAGCTCCCGCACAAACCGGTAGAGTCCCTTGTGCCGTTCCACCAGCTCCCAATCGAACCAGCTTGTTTCGTTGTCCTGACAGTAGGCATTGTTATTTCCCCCCTGGGTATGCCGGCACTCATCCCCCATGAGAAGCATGGGGGCTCCCAGCGACAGAAGGTTTATTGCAAAAAAATTCTTTATCTGCCGCTCCCTCAGCGCTTCCACGTGGGGATCGCCCGTCGGTCCCTCCACTCCGCAGTTCCAGCTCCGGTTGTCATCCGTCCCGTCCCGGTTTCCCTCTCCGTTGGCGTCGTTGTGCTTGAAGTTGTACGAAACCAGATCGTTGAGGGAGAACCCGTCATGGCAGGTGACGAAGTTGATGCTCTGTTCCGGTTCCCGCTCTTCGTGGCCGTACAGGTCGGGGCTTCCCAGGAGTCGCCATGAAAGGGGGCGGACGGTGGAATCCTCTCCCTTGAGGAAGCTCCGGACGTCGTCCCGGAACCGGCCGTTCCACTCTTTCCAGGTATTGCCGATGAATGACCCCACCTGGTAGAGTCCTCCTGCGTCCCATGCCTCGGCGATGAGTTTGGTCCCGGCCAGCACCGGATCGGTGTCGATGTCCCAGAGGACGGGGGGGTTGCTCATGGGGTGGCCGTTCTCGTCACGGGAGAGAATGGAGGCCAGGTCGAAGCGAAAGCCGTCCACATGCATCTCTTCCACCCAGTAGCGGAGACTGTCCACGATCATCCGGCGGACGGTGGGGTGGTTGGCGTTGAGGGTGTTGCCGGTCCCCGTATAGTTGGCGTAACAGGAGCGGTCGGCCTCCGGGATGTAGTAGACGCTGTTTTCCAGCCCTCTGAAGCTCAAGGTCGGTCCTTCGTGATTCCCTTCGGCGGTGTGGTTGAAGACCACGTCCAAAAAGACCTCGATCCCTGCCCGGTGAAAGGCCTTGACCAGGTCGCGGAATTCGTTAATCGGTCCCAGAGGCTCTTTCCGGGAACTGTATCCCACGTGGGGGGCAAAAAATGAGATGGGACAGTACCCCCAGTAATTGAGCCGCCCCAGCGGGGCGTCCTCCGGGTCGAAGGCGAAGATGGGGAGGAGTTCCACAGCGGTTATTCCCAGCTCTTTCAGGTAGGGGATCTTCTCCACGAGACCCGCGTAGGTGCCGCGCTTCTCCGGTGGGACGCCCGAATTGGGGTTGCGGGTGAAACCGGCAGGATGCATCTCGTAGATGACCGTCTGGGAGACGGGGTAACGAAGCGGGACGTCGTCTTCCCAATCGTAGCCACGGCGGTCCACCACGACGCTTCTGAGGGCGAAGGGGGCATTGTCTCCCGGCAGGCTGGCAGCCTCGCGGTTGTACGTTTGGGGGACAGCGACCCCCCTGCCGTAGGGGTCCAGGAGTACCTTGCTTTTGTCGAAGCGGTGCCCCTGGTCAGGGGCGAAGGGGCCGTCGGCCCGATAGGCGTAGATCTGCCCCGGGCTCACGTCGGGAACAAAGGCGTGCCAGTAGTCGCAGGTTCTGTTGAACCGCGGGTCCAGGGGGATGACTCGGTTGGGAGTCGGGGCGTCGGCGCTCTGGAAGAAGAGGAGCTCCATGGCGGTGGCGCTTCGGGAAAAGATGGCGAAGTTAACCCCGTCGGGGGTCACCGTTGAGCCCAGGGGGTGGCATTTCCCCGGTGAAGCAACTGCTTGTTTCATTGATAACCTCATCTGCGGAAAGTGGCGCATCTTAGCATACTTTACGGGAAGAAGGAGAGAGGGTTTCTGGCGCCGGGCTTTTTTTGCAAAAAGGGGGAGAATAGTTTCGGGGAGTATACAGGTAAAAATGAACTCAATGCAAACAGGTGAGCTTCTCTTTTTCCCGGGGCCTTGGTAATTTCCGGCTTTTTCCTTGACACCCCCCCCCTTAATGGGTACGATGAGTAACTATTTTGAGGGCCTATAGCTCAGCTGGCTAGAGCTACCGGCTCATAACCGGTCGGTCCCAGGTTCGAATCCTGGTGGGCCCACCATTTTTCATGGGATATATCGGGGATGTCTTTAACGCGAAAACGAAGCAGAACCGATTCCCATGGAGTGGGGAACAAGAGTGCATACCGACAGGGTGCACTCTTTTCTTTTGAGTGGGCATGACGATACCCATACTGTCTGATATCGTTGGAATCATTAACAAAATTGCCCCACAGGCCCTTGCCGAAGAGTGGGATGCCGTGGGTTTGCAGGTGGGGGACCCGGCGGCTCCCGTTTCCCGGATCATGACGGCCCTTGATCCCGGGGAGTCGGCGGTGGCAGCCGCCATCGCCAACCGATGTCAACTCCTTGTCACTCATCATCCGTTTATCTTCAAGCCGCTTCCCCGGCTTTCCGCGGCGGATCCGACCACCGCCCGAATCTTTCGCGCCATCAAGAATAATCTGGCCGTCGTGTCGTTGCATACGAATTATGACAGCGCCGAAGGAGGGCTGAATGACCTTCTTGCGGAGCGGATCGGAGTCGGCTCCTGCCGCCCGCTGGTGGAAACGGTGCGGGAAGAGCTGGTCAAGTTGGCGGTCTTTGTCCCCAAGGGGTTTGAGTCGCGGGTAATGGAAGCTTTGTTCCGATTTAGCGGGGTCATGGGGAACTATCGAGATTGCTCGTTCCGGGTTGATGGATCGGGGACGTTTCTCCCTCTGGAGGGGGCGAAGCCGTTCCAAGGGGAAATAGGGATACGGGAGTGCGCCCAGGAGGCGCGTATCGAGGTGCTTTTGCGCAGCGCTGACCTGGGGAAGGCCACCGAGGCGCTGAAGGCTGCCCATCCTTACGAAGAGCCTGCCTATGATCTCTATCCGCTTCTCAATAAAGGTAAGGGATTCGGTCTCGGCCGGATCGGTTTGCTGGAGAGAGCGGCTCCCTTGGCGGAATATGCGGCGGCTGTTCGCGCGAGTCTCGGCGTTCCGGCCGTCAGGTATGTGGGGGATCCCCTCCTGTCGATCCGTAGGGTCGCCCTCTGCAGCGGCAGTGGCGCTTCCTTCATGCACGAAGCGAAGCGCCGTGGCGCCGATCTGTTGGTCACCGGCGACATCAAATATCACGAGGCCCGTACCGCCCAGGAGCTTGGTTTGGCGCTCGTGGACGCCGGACACTTCGGTACCGAAATCATAGCCGCCCAAGGGTTGGCAACGAGAATTACCGGAGAGTGCCGCCACCGGAAGTACGAGGTGGAGGTGCTTTGCTGTCGCGACGAGCTGGATCCGTTCCAGGTTGTGACGGCTGCCGGCTGTCAAGAATGAAAGTAACCCGTCCCACTCATGTTTTTAGGATGATGCAACTTTAAAAGGCGCGGCGGCGCCTGCCACGAAAAGCGTCGTGGAGGAAACCGCACGAGGAGGTGTGTAGTGCAAGTCAAGGTGAAGCTGTTGGAGGAGTTGCAGTGTATCGATCTGAAGATTGACGGCCGACAGGCGGAGAAGGATCTTCTCCTCCAGCAGATGAACGATCTGGACAGAGAGATCGAAGAGTCGCGACTCTCTCTTGATACCCTCAGGGAGGAGTTAACCGCTCTTCAGGGGGAGAAAGAGGAGAGTGAGAAGACCATGGCCGTGGAGGCCGATATCATTGTCCGGTCGGAGACTCGCCTCCATGACATCAAGACCCAAAAAGAGTATCAGGCAGTCCTGAAGGAGGTCTCCACCGCGAAAAAAGTCAAAACGGAGATGGAAGAGCAGATAATCTCCAAACTCGGCGAAGCGGAGCTCCTGCAGGGGAAAGTTGCCGATGGAGAGAAGAACTTGGCTGCGCTTACCGGTAATATCGGGGTCCGCAAGAAGGAGGTTCAGGCTCAACTGAACAAACTCGATGCCGTGATTGCCGGTGATCAGTCCCAGCGGGAAGCGACGACAGCCGGTTTGAACGCCCCTCTGCTCAACCGCTACAAGATGCTTCGGGAGAAGCGGCAGGGGATCGCCGTGGTTGAAGCACGGGACGGAAGCTGTCTCGGCTGCAACATGCAGATCCCTCCCCAGATGTATAACAACCTGTACAAGGGGCTGGAACTGATCGTCTGCCCTCATTGTCAGAGGATGCTCTTTATCCGGGCGGCGGAGACGGCTGCCTAGGTTTTTACGGTTTGGCTGGAGCAGCACGGATGGTCGCCGCCCGCATGCGGGGGGAGGAAAGTCCGGGCTCCACAGGGTATGGTGCTGGATAACGTCCAGCGGGGGTGACCCCAGGGAAAGTGCCACAGAGAGAAGTCCGCCTCCCGGAGTCGTTGGCAAGGGAGGTAAGGGTGAAAGGGTGAGGTAAGAGCTCACCGGATTCGCTGGTGACAGCGGATGCCAGGTAAACCCCACCAGGAGCAAGGCCTCATAGGGAAGCGTTAAGGGTGTCCCGCCCGTGCTTCCGGGTTGGCCGCTTGAGGCTGCCGGTAACGGCAGTCCTAGATGAATGACCGTCACTCGACGCAGGGTAACCGGCGTCGGGAACAGGACCCGGCTTATGGGCTGCTCCAGCCACTATTTACCAACTGCCGACAAGTAAAACCTTTTCACCGCAAAGACGCGAAGAACGCAAAGGAACCGCAAAGGAAATCCTTTTTTGAGGTAAAGCGGAAGAAATTTGATTCTGTTGTTTTTCCTGTTTTCTTCGCGTACTTTGCGTCTTCGCGGTTCAATGATTTTTTTTATGTTGGTAAACCGAGAATGCTGAATAAGCAAGGTTCACAAAGCCAGGAAGGTTTTGCCGCGCTCTGGGACAGGGGGGTGGAGCTGCTGAGAGCAGAGTTTGCCGCAATCTCCCCGGAGTCACGCGACGAACTCGTCCCTCTACTGGCAGAGATGGGACGGCTCAAAGAGAAGATCGTGCTCCTTTCCGACGGGGCGGATGGTTCCGCCGTCTGCGCCCTCTGTAACGGGGCCTGCTGTCGGGTGGGGAGATATCATCCTGCTCCCCTGGATCTTCTTGCCTGCTTTGCCGCTCAAGAGCTTCCCGTGGCGCCGGAGTTTGCTTCCGGCGCCTGCCCTTTTCTGGGGAGCTCCGGCTGCCGTATTATTTCTTCTCGCCGATCATTCACCTGTGTCACCTTCATTTGTGAACTGATTGAAGCGCGACTTTCCGCTACGGAACTCACTGAACTTGCCCGGCTGGAAGAGGAACTGCGCCGTCTTCGCCGGTGGACGGCGGATCGGTTCGGAGGAGCTCTTGCCGAGAGTTTTTTTCTTTGGATGGAGCAAGGGGAGCGGGACAAAAGTGCTGCTCCCGACTCCCCCCACCGACGGAGGTATGAGCCATGGCTACTGAAATGAATGACCTGGTGCTGGTGCATGTGGACGATAAACCGGGATTTTTTGCCCGTATTGAGGATATTTCTCCCGATTTCAAGCCGGGATGGTGGCAGGTAAAGCTCCTGGTTCTTACCACGCCGCTCCAGGTCTACACCTGGATACTGGACGAAGGTCAGATCGATGGTGTTCCGTATACCATGGGGGGGACACCCATCAGGCTGGAAAAGATTATCTGTCCGGTGAAGGAAGAAGCGCCCCCCGTTCCTCCCCGCAAAGAGCCGTCTCACGGTACGGGAGGGGGTAAAGTCGTTTCTCTTTTCGGCAGGAAGAAGGATTCCTGACCTCTCTTTCCTTCTTTATCTCCCCCCACGTAAATCATGGATTATCCTCATGGAACCATCTCAGGCGATTGAGCTGGCCCTGGAGCATCATCGGTCCGGAGAGTTCGCCCAAGCTGAAACTATTTACCGGCAGCTGCTGACCGTTCATCCTGAATGTTTCGATGCCTGGCACCTCCTTGGGGTTTTGTCCCGACAAACCGGAAAAGTAGCTGACGCCATTGAGCTCATCGCCAAGGCGTTGTCGATCAATGACCGGGAGCCGGCGGCTTTCAATAATCTGGGGGTTGCCTATCAGGCCGCCGGTCAGCCCCATGAGGCGGAAATTCGGTACCGGCGGGCGCTTCTCCTCAGGCCTGATTATGCCGACGCTCACTATAATCTGGGCATTGTCCTTGGGGAAACCGGTCGTTATGGGGAGGCGGAAACATCCTACCGGAACGCCGCCCGGTTCAACCCGGGTGGCGTCAAGGCCTGGAATAATCTGGGGGCCACGCTGAGGGAGTTGGGGAAACCGGAAGAGGCGGTAGCCGCTTATGAAAAAGCTGTCGCTCTCGGACCGTCCGCCGATATCTGCGGGAACCTGGGCGCCACCCTGAGAGGGTTGGGGAGGGTGAAAGATGCGGAAACAGCTTACCGAAAAGCCATTGCTCTTGATCCTGATTTCGTGGAAGCTCACCATAACCTTGCTCTTGTGCTGCTGTTACAGGGGAATTATGAGGAAGGTTTGGCGCGGTACGAGTCTCGCTTCGGTGTGGGGACGGGAAAGAGGTATCAGGAGCTGATTCTCAGTCGGTTCCCTCCCCAGGGACGATGGCGGGGAGAGCCGCTGACCGGGCGATCCTTGCTGGTGGTCACCGAGCAGGGTTTTGGCGACAGCCTGATGATGATGCGCTACCTGCCGCTTCTTAAGGGAGAGAAGCTCCAACGGCTTACCGTCTGCTGCCACTCTCCGTCATTATTCCGGATGATGCGGACCATTCCCGGTGTTGATGATGTTACGCTGTTGGAAGAGGTTGATTTTTTGGGAGAATTCGACCTGTACTGCCCAATCATGAGTTTGCCGTATCTTTTGGGGAGTCGTCTGGAAACGATTCCCCACTCGTTCCCCTATCTCACTGCGCCATTGGGGATGAAGGCGTTCTGGCGCAACCGGCTGGACGGTATGAAGGGGATGAAGGTAGGGTTGGCGTGGGCCGGCTGCCGTCTGAACCAAGCCGATGCCCAGCGGAGCATTCACTTGAACTCCCTTGCCCCCTTGATGACGGCAAAGGGGGTTCGTTTTGTGAGCTTGCAGCAAGGGGACGAGGCCCGGCGGCAGCTGAAGAGCCTTTGTTGGGAGATTACCGACTGGATGGATGAATGTCCGGACTTTCTGGATACCGCGGCGCTGGTGGACGAACTGGATCTCATCATAACGGTGGATACTGCAATTGCCCATCTGGCGGGGGGGCTGGGAAAGCCGGTCTGGCTCCTCAA
Organism: uncultured Desulfuromonadales bacterium; assembly: GCA_903929485.1. Classification (GTDB taxonomy): domain Bacteria; phylum Desulfobacterota; class Desulfuromonadia; order Geobacterales; family CAIOGM01; genus CAIOGM01. The sequence goes on along the minus strand of CAIYUY010000187.1, from coordinate 18,536 downwards.
CCGCTTCGCCAGTGAGTGGCGCTGGATGATGGGAAGGGATGATTCCCCGTGGTATCCCGGCATGAAAATTTTCAGACAACAGTTTCCCGGCGATTGGGAAGGGGTGATCCGCCGGATTGCCCAGGAGCCGGCGATCCGTAGGGGCAATAATCGTTGGGGTGAATAATCGTAGGGGCGAATAATTATTCGCCCCTACGTGGAAAAATCAGAAACCGAGGAACGTGGACAACCTCCTCAACTCCTCCATCAGTTTTTCGAAGCCGGGTACGGTGAGGGACTGGGCGCCGTCTGAGAGGGCTTTTTCCGGCTCCGGGTGGACCTCCACCAGGATGCCGTGGGCGCCTCCCACGATGGCGGCCTTGCTCATGGGTGGAACCAGGCTTCTCCTTCCCGTGGCGTGGGACGGGTCAACCATGACGGGGAGATGTGACAGCTCCTTGATGAGCGGCACGATGGCCAGATCCAGGGTGTTGCGAGTGGCGGTTTCGAAGGTCCGGATCCCTCGTTCGCAGAGGATGACGTTGTTATTCCCTTCGGCCAGAATATATTCCGCGGCAGCCAGGAACTCCTCCAGGGTCGCGCTCATCCCCCGTTTTAGAAGAACCGGCTTCCGTATTTTTCCCAGTTCCCGGAGGAGGTCGAAGTTCTGCATGTTGCGTGCCCCCACCTGAAGGAGGTCGGCATGTTCGGCTACCAGTCCCACGTTGTCGGGGCTCATGACCTCGGTGACGACGGGAAGTCCCGTTGCTTTTCCTGCCTGAGCCAGAAGGAGCAAACCCGCTTCCCGGAGCCCCTGGAATGTATGGGGGCCGGTGCGTGGCTTGAAAGCCCCCCCCCGCAGCATATCCGCTCCGGCCTTTTTCACGGCCCAGGCGGTTTTCATGATCTGCTCTTCGCTCTCCACGGCACAAGGTCCGGCCACTACCACCGGCCGTTTCCCTTGGCCCACCTCCACCGACCCCACTTTCACGATGGTGTCTTCCGGATGAAAATCCCGTGAAACCAGTTTGTACGGTTTGGAGACATGAATGACTTCCTGGACGCCGGTCAGGTCGCGGATGGTGCTGTCATCCACGTACCCCTTGTTCCCCAGGACGCCGATGGCGGTCCGTTCACTGCCGGGAATGGGGGCGGCAGTCAGTCCCATCCTCTCCACGGCGCCCGTAACCGCCTGGATCTCTGCTGGTCCTGCCGTATGGTTCATGACGATGAGCATGGCTATCTCCGGAGTGTGGCGAGAGTAAAAATCATAGGGGGTTACAGTACCAGAGATGGCCGGTGGAGGCAACAGGCAAGCGGAGGCGCTAAACCGACTGTTCCATGAAGATGTCATTGAAAGTCTGGTGGTGGCGCACGAAGAGAGACCAGACAGCCGGATCGAAATGTTCCGGCATGGTGCGGCCGTCGCCGTGGGTGATGATCTCCATGGCTTTCAGATGGTCGTAGGTGGTCTTGTAGGGGCGCTTGCTTCGGAGGGCGTCATAGATGTCGCATATGTTCATGATGCGGGCCGTCAGGGGGATAGCTTCACCCTGTTTGCCGTTGGGATACCCTCCGCCGTTCCAACGTTCGTGATGATTCAGGGCAATTTCAGCGCCTGCCTTGAGGTAGGGAGACTTGCTGTTTCCCAGGATCTTCGCACCGATCAAGGTGTGCCCCTCCATGATTCCCCACTCTTCCGGAGTGAAGCCCCCCGCCTTGAGCAGGATAACGTCGGGGATACTTATTTTGCCGATATCGTGCATGGGACTGGCGAAAAAGATCAGATCAACATCCTCTTTGCTCTGGCCCAGTCTCACTGCCAGCTCCCGGCATGAATAGCTGATCCGTCGCTGGTGGGCGCCGGTGTCGTTGTCTCTGAATTCCGCCGCTCTAATAATCATGAAAATGGTTTCCAGGTAGCTTTCCTGAAGATCGGCGGTCCTTTCGCTCACCCGTTGTTCCAACGCCCCGTTGTAATTGTGCAGTACCTTGTGCGTCAAGCGCATCTCCAGCAAGTTGCTGACGCGAGCCAGCACCTCCGCCAGTTCAAACGGTTTGCTGATGAAATCTTTTGCCCCGGTCCGGAGTGCGCGCAGCTTGTGACCCGGTTGAGAGGTGATGACCAACACCGGAAGGTAGCCGTCCGGTTCAAGCTCCTTGAGCCCCTCCATCACCTGGAATCCGTCCATGCCGGGCATCATGACGTCCAGCAGGATGAGGTCGTACCGGTTTTCACGATGGAGCTGGAAGACCTCACAGGGATCGAGAGTTGACGTGATGGATCTGTAGCCGGCCGCGGTCAGCATTCGTGTGAGTAGGATGACGTTGGGAAGGAGATCGTCGACGATCAGGATGGCTGCGTTCAGGATGGCGGATGGATCGATCATTGTGGCTATTTTCCCTTCTATCTCCATCGGTCATCCCGGTCGGACAGTTTGTGGTATCCGTTCTTTGGAGATGGCCGCTTATCCGGGAGAGTTGAGATGAATACTTAAGGGCCGGAAACAACAAAAAGTCAACTCTTTGTTTATAGAAAAGTAATTAGTTAGAGCGGTGGAATGTTTTTGTTTTGATAGATTATCTCATGCCAATTGACTGTTTGGTGGTGTAGCCGTCAAATCCCTGGCTCATGATACGGTCTCGCTCCTTGTGCAGGGCGCGGGCAGTCACGGCGATGATGGAGGTATGACCGCCGCGCTGATTTTCCCTCTCCCGGATCGAGCGATTGTGATATTTATCCTGTTGCTGAAGAGCTGATCCTCATTCATCAATTGATTATTCTTGCAATTTTCCAAAGGTTCGCTAGAATGCCTTCACGGAGTGCCCATGAGACTGAGAGAAGAGCAGATAGCGAGATTGGCCGAGCAGGTGTTGACGGCGCTGGACCACGAGGGGTTGATGACTCTCAAGGTTGAGCGGGGAAAGGCTCTGGCCTCCATGAAGAGCGCTATTGCCGCCGATATCCGGCAGGAAGCCGACCTGGAGAAAGACGCCGAGCGTCTCCTGGAGCAGACCCTTCGCTCCATGGGTGGCGGCGGCGACATCGACAAGCCGAAGATGCTCCGGATGGTAAAGGAAAAACTGGCCAAGGAACGGAAAATAGTCCTTTAAAAACATGTGAATGGTGAAACGTGAAAGGTGAAAAGATCAAAGTCTTTTTCACCCTTCACCCTTCACCCTTCACCATTCACGGGTTCATACATGCATATCTCCGAAGACCGCGTATCACATCTGGCCCACCTGATCATCAACGCCCTCTGGAAAAATGACCTGGCCGATCTGGGCGACGAACGCCGGTCGCTTCAGTGTGTCAAGGACGCCGTCGGTCACTATTTCGAGGTGGGGGACGAGATCGATGACGCCGTTCGGGTAAAACTTGCCTCCTATCGTCCTCCCAAGATCCCCGGCAGTCGGGAATATGATATTCTCTTCCAGAAATTCCACCAGGAAGAGGTGGCCCGGCGGAAACGCTGACGCCCCCCGCGCCCCCCCAGAAATTTTTTTTACGGAACACTTGATTTTTTCTTATGGGGTAGTTATATTCCTTATCGTTAGCACTCGGAGCTTCTGAGTGCTAATTTTTTCCCCACTCATATCCATACCACCACCTGAAGAAAGGAGTAAGAAGCATGAATTTGAGACCGATGCAGGACAGAATTATCGTCAAGAGGGTTGACGAAGAGACCAAGACCGCCGGCGGCATCTTTATCCCCGACACCGCCAAGGAAAAACCCCAGCAGGGCGAAGTCGTGGCAGTCGGCAAGGGAAAGAAAACTGAAGACGGCAAGATCATCCCCATGGATGTAAACGTGGGGGACAAGGTGCTCTTCGGCAAGTACTCCGGTACCGAGATCAAGCTGGAAGGTCAGGACTACCTTATCATGAGGGAAGACGACATCCTGGGCGTTGTGGAAAAATAACGTCCGAATTTATCCGGGTCAGGCAAAAAAACGGCCCTCAAAAACAGCAGATCAATCAAACCGACACGGAGGATAAAATAAGATGGCAGCAAAGATCATCAAATTCGACCAGGACGGCCGTAACGCCATTCTGAAGGGTGTAAATATTCTTGCCGATACGGTCAAAGTGACCCTGGGACCCAAAGGGCGCAACGTCGTTATCGAGAAGTCCTTCGGTTCGCCGCTCATCACCAAAGACGGCGTGACCGTGGCCAAGGAGATCGAACTGGAAGACCGGTTCGAGAACATGGGGGCCCAGCTCGTGAAGGAAGTCGCTTCCAAGACTTCCGACGTGGCCGGCGACGGCACCACCACCGCCACCGTCCTGGCTCAGGCGATTTACCGTCAGGGTTCCAAGCTGGTTGCCGCCGGCAACGACGCCATGGAGATCAAGCGCGGCATCGAAAAGGCTGTTGAAGCCATCGTTGAAGAGCTGAAGAAGATTTCCAAGCCGATCAAGGACCACAAAGAGATCGCCCAGGTGGGGACCATCTCCGCCAACAACGACAAGACCATTGGCGACATCATCGCTCAGGCCATGGAAAAAGTCGGCAAGGAAGGGGTCATCACCGTGGAAGAAGCTAAGTCCATGGATACGACTCTTGAGACCGTGGAAGGGATGCAGTTCGACCGTGGTTACCTTTCCCCCTACTTCGTTACCGACCCGGAGCGGATGGAAGCCAGCCTCGAGAACGTCAACATCCTGATTCATGACAAGAAGATCTCCAACATGAAGGATCTCCTCCCGGTATTGGAGCAGACCGCCAAGTCGGGCCGTCCGCTGCTCATCATCGCGGAAGACATCGAAGGGGAGGCTCTGGCCACTCTGGTAGTGAACAAGCTCCGTGGCGTCCTCAACGTCTGCGCCGTCAAAGCCCCAGGCTTTGGTGATCGTCGCAAGGCGATGCTGGAAGATATCGCGGTACTCACCGGCGGTCAGGTCATCTCGGAAGAGATCGGCAACAAGCTGGAAAACACCACCATGGACATGCTGGGAACCGCCAAGCGGATCACCGTGGACAAGGACAATACCACCATCATCGACGGCGGCGGGAAAGAGTCCGAAATCGCCGGTCGGGTCAAGACCATCCGGAGCCAGGTGGAAGACACCACCAGCGATTACGATCGCGAGAAACTTCAGGAGCGACTGGCCAAACTGGTGGGGGGAGTCGCCGTCATCAAAGTCGGCGCAGCCACCGAAGTCGAGATGAAGGAGAAGAAGGCCCGGGTAGAAGACGCCCTCCACGCCACCCGCGCCGCGGTTGACGAAGGGATCGTCCCTGGAGGCGGCGTTGCTTACATCCGCGCCCTTTCCGCCCTGGACGGACTCAAACTCGGTCCCGATCAGCAGTTCGGCGTAAACGTCATCAAAGGGGCGCTTGAGGCTCCCATTCGTCAGATCGCCGCCAACTCCGGCGTGGACGGTTCCATTGTCGTGGACAAGGTCAGAAACGGCGTCGGCGCCTTCGGTTTCAACGCCGCCGACGAAGTCTACGGTGACCTGGTGGAAATGGGGATCATCGACCCAACCAAGGTTGCCCGCTGCGCTCTCCAGAACGCCGCTTCCGTGGCCGGCCTCATGCTGACCACCGAAGCGCTCATCGCCGAGAAGCCCAAGGAAGAGAAGTCCATGGGCGGCGGCGGTATGCCCGGCGGCATGGGCGGCATGGGCGGCATGGGCGGCATGGATTACTAAGAAATTCCTGCGGCAGCTGTTTTAAACAAAAAAAAGGGGGGGGAGCGGAGATGATGTCCGTTCCCCCCCCTTTTTTTTATCTGATTTCTCCTTTGTACGATTATCTTTATCCTTATCCGTTATTGCATTTAATGATTTTTGAGAGTAGAAATGCATGTGAATAGGTATAATGAGTAGACAAAGGAGCCTGACATGAAATGGTACTACGATCTGAAACTCGGTACGAAACTGATCAGCGGCTTTATCCTGGTGGCGATCATCGCCGGGCTCATCGGTTTGATCGGGGTCGTGAACATTCACAAGATCGAGGACGAGGACACCAAGCTCTACGAGAAGATCACGGTGCCGTTGGGTGAACTGCAGAACATGACCTGCACGTACCTGCTGATCCGTGTTGCCGTACGGGACACGATCTTGGAGAGTGATCCGGCAAAAAACAAGATTCATATAAATAAAATTCGTGAATTAATCAGCTCGGTGGAGAAAGATGGAGTCAACCTTGAGAAGACGATTCTCACGGAAGAGGGGCGCAAGCTCTTCACGACCTTCACCGATGCCTGGAAGCAGTACAAGACGGCCCTGGAACCGTTGCTGCTGTTGGCCGAGCAGGATAAGGATGCCGAGGCCAAGGTGCTCATGGACGGAGAGGTGAAAACCGCCGGCATGGCGGCCTATGATGCCCTGGACAAGCTGGTGGACGCCAAAATCACCCAGGGGAAGGTGACGGCCCAAAGCAATGCACTCCTGGCGGGTACCGCCACCCGCTCTACCCTCACGCTGACCGTTATCGGCGCGCTACTGGCCGTTGGTTTGGGGATCTTCATCTCCCGCATCGTCCAGGGGCAACTGGGTGGAGACCCCCTGGAGGTCGTGGCAATTACCAGGAAGGTGGCGGTGGGTGATCTCTCCATGGAGATCGATACGAAAGGAAAGCGGGATGACAGCCTCCTCGTGGCCATGAGCACCATGGTGGCGACCATCAGGGCGTTGGTGGCCGACGCGGGGATGCTGAGCCGGTCGGCGGTGGCCGGGAAACTGGCGACCCGGGCCGACGCCGGCAAGCATCAGGGAGAATACCGTAACATCGTGGTCGGCTTCAACGAAACCCTGGACGCTGTCATCGGCCCCTTGAACGTGGCGGCCGAGTACGTGGATCGGATCTCCAAGGGGGATATCCCCCCCAAGATCACCGACAGCTACAATGGTGACTTCAACGAGGTAAAGAACAATCTGAACGTCTGCATCGAAGCGGTTAACTCCCTGGCGATGGACACCGATACCCTGATCCGATCCGCCGTGGCCGGGAACCTGGACAGCCGCGCCGACGCTACCCGACACCAGGGGGATTTCAGGAAGATTGTGCAGGGGGTCAACGATACCCTGGATGCCGTTATTGTTCCCCTGAACATGGCCGCCGATTACGTTGCCCGGATCTCCAAGGGGGATATGCCGCCGCTCATCACCGCCACGTACCAGGGTGACTTCAACGAGATCAAGAATAATCTGAACATCCTCATAGAGGCGCTGCACCGAATCGCCGTCGGCGCCCGGGAGGTGGCCCAGGGGAATCTGATGGTGGAGCTCACCCCGCGCTCGGAAAACGACGAGCTGATGAAGGCCCTCATCACCATGGTGAGACAGCTCACTTCGGTGGTGAGCGAAGTCAAGTCCGCCGCCGACAACGTAGCCGCCGGTTCCCTGGAGTTGAGTTCCGGGGCCGAGACTCTCTCCCAAGGGGCATCGGAACAGGCCGCCGCCGCCGAGGAGGCCTCCTCCTCCATGGAACAGATGACCGCTAACATCCGGCAGAACGCCGACAACGCCCAGCAGACCGAAAAAATAGCCGTCAAATCAGCGGACGACGCCAAGGCGGGAGGGAAGGCCGTGGCCAAGACCGTGATCGCCATGCAGGAGATCGCGGGGAAGATCACCATCATCGAAGAGATCGCCCGGCAAACCAACATGCTGGCCCTCAATGCCGCCATCGAAGCGGCCCGTGCCGGAGAGCATGGCAAGGGATTCGCCGTGGTGGCCTCGGAGGTACGCAAGCTGGCGGAGCGGAGCCAGCAGGCGGCCCGGGAGATCTCCGAACTTTCCGCTTCCAGCGTGGATGTGGCGGAACGGGCCGGGGAGATGCTCTCCCGCATCGTTCCGGACATTCAGAAGACCTCGGAGCTGGTGCAGGAGATTAACGCTTCCAGCAGGGAACAGGATTCCGGCGCCGGGCAGATCAACAAGGCGATTCAGCAACTGGATCAGGTGATCCAGCAGAACGCCTCCGCCGCCGAGGAGATGGCCTCTACCGCCGAGGAGCTTTCCTCCCAGGCCGAACAGCTCCAGGGGGCGGTGGCCTTCTTCAAGATTGGCGATGTGGCCAGGAGCCACCCCACGCGAGTCATGGCTCGACCTCCCCGGGCTCTCCCCAAGGCGCCGGTGAAAAGGGCCATCGGCTATGCCAAACCCAAGACCATGGCGCCGGTTGCCGGGGGGCACCATTTGGTCATGAACGCTCACGATGATCTGGACAGCCAGTTTGAAACGTTTTAGAGGCCGGGACTGGGGAGTGGGGATCGGTAATCCCAGTCCCCACTCCCCGCGCCACTGTCACGACTCCTTGAAGAACTCCCGCATCCGGCGATAGACCTCCGCCCCGGGGGCGCTGATGATCTCCACCGGGGGGAGAGAGCGGAGAAAGGTTCCGCCGTAGTTCTTGGAAAGGACGCGGCTGTCCAGGAGCAGGACCCCCCCCCGGTCGTCGCGGCTCCTGATCAGCCGGCCGAACCCCTGCTTGAACTTGATCACCGCCTGGGGGACGGTGTACTCCAGGAACGGATCCCCCCCTCCCGCCGCGATATGCTCCGAGCGAGCCTCCAGAACCGGTTCGGTGGGGACCCGGAAGGGGAGCCGGGTGATGATCACCAATTCCAGAGCCTTTCCCTTCACATCTACCCCTTCCCAGAACGAATCGGTACCGAAGAGAACCGCGTTCTTCTCCTTCCGAAAGCGGGAAAGGAGGAGGCTCCGGTTCATCTCCCCCTGCTTCAGGGTGGTAAGCCCCTCGGCAGCCAGGCGGACGGCCAGCCGGTCGTAGACCCGGCGGAGGAGATCGTAGGAGGTGAAGAGGACGAAGGCTCTCCCCTGGGAGACCAGGAGCGCCTCCAAAATGTGCGGCTCAAGAATCGCGTCGAAGCCGGAGGAGGTCGGTTCGGCGATGTCCGAGGGAATTCCCACGAAGGCCTGCCGCTGGTAGTCGAAGGGGGAGGGGAGGAGGAGTTCCGTCACCCGCTCCGGGGCCGCCAGGGCGATCCCTGTCCGTTTTTTGAGGAAGGAGAAGCTCTCCCCCACGGCCAGGGTGGCCGAAGTCACCACCACGGTGCGGAACCGGTCCAGCACCGTCCCCTTGAAGGCCGCCGCGATCTCCAGCGGCGAGACGCAGAGCTTCAGCGTCATCCCCCGCCCGCCGCTCTTCAGCTCAAACCAGCGGCAGGACTCCTCTCCCCGCAGGGTGAAGGCGGCCAGGTTCTCCACTGTCACCTCCAGTCTTCCGCGAACCCCCTTCAGGTCGGTGAGGAGGCCGGAGAATTTCTCCCGGAGCTCCTCCGGTATCTTGTCGCAGGATTTGAAGAGCCGCCCCAGGGCCGCCACATAGTCGTTCATCCGCCGCGCCAGCTCCTCTGTCCGTTCCTCGGTTTCCTTCCAGAAGCCGGTGCCGTAGAGCGCCGGGATAAGCCGGAGCTTGTACTCGCCGTGGCGCTCCTTGGGGACCCGCAGCTGCTCCAGGAGCCCCAGGGCCAAGCCGTCCATGGTGGAGGTGACGGCGTCGGCCAGGATCAGCCGCCCGGGGATGAGGATTGTCTCCACGATGCCGGCAACTTCATGGAAGAGTCCTTCCATGCTGTCGGGGAGGTCGCGGGAGAGAAGAGCCGACAGTCGGGGGAGGAGCCCCTTCTGGGCTCTCCGGGGATGTTGCAGCCCCGCCAGGGTCTTGAGGAGTCCGTAGCGGGAGACCTGGCTGGAGAGGAAGCTGGTGGCGATATCCTCCAGATGGTGTCCCTCGTCGAAGATGAGCCGGGAAAAAGGGGGGAGCACCGCCGTTGATTCGTAGCCGGTCTCGGAGCGGACCGCCACATCGGCCATGAGGAGGGCATGGTTCACCACCAGGAGGTCGGCTCCGGCTGCTTCCCGCCGGGCGGAATAGAAGAAGCATTTGGTATACCAGGGACATTTGACCCGGCCGCACTGGTCTGCCTCGCAGGCCACCTCCTCCCAGAGCTCGTCCCTGGGGGGGACACTCATGTCGCTGCGGCACCCCTCGGCGCTCTTGGCGCTCCACTCAATGATCGCCTGCATCTCCGTGGCATGCTCGTCGGGAAAGAGGGCCGGCTCAACCTTGATCCCTTCCAGCTTCCGGAGGCAGAGGTAGTTGCTCCTCCCCTTGACCAGGACCGCCCGGAATTTGTCCTTGATGATGGATTGCAGAAAGGGGAGATCCTTCCTGATCAGCTGTTCCTGGAGATTGATGGTGTTGGTGGAGACGACGACCCGCTCCTTGTTGCGCAGCGCCCAGAAGATGGCGGGGAGGAGGTAGGCCAGCGACTTGCCGGTTCCCGTGCCCGCCTCGATGACGGCGATCCGGCCGCTGTTAAACGCCTCGGCCACGGCAAAGCACATCCGTACCTGTTCCTCCCGGAATTCATAGCCGTGGAGTTTTTGGGCGATGGTCCCTTCCGGGCCGAAGAGCCCCTGGATCTCGGGGTAGGAGAGGGGGATGAGCTCCTTCCGGGCAAAGGGGGGGACACTCTGGAAGCAGCTTGTGACATCGTTGTTGATGAGGTAGAAACCGACCCCGCGGTTGCCGAACAGGGAAGAGACCCCGATATCCGCTTCCGAGGGGGTCAGGAGACCGGAGGGATGGTTATGGATGACCACATCGCCGTAGGCGGCGGTGATCATGATGGCGGCCACGGCGTCCCGGTTTCCCCGGGCCAGCGGCTCCACGTCGATGACGATCTTCGCCTCGTCGGTCCGCCCCAGGAAAAAGACTTCATTGCCGCCGGCGTCCAGTATCTCTTCCCGGAGCCGGTTTTGCACATGTTCGGTGAAATAGCGTTTCATGGGACGAGAGGATACGTTTTTATGGTGTTGATTACAACTTGTCTTTTCTTCAACAAGGGCGCGGCAAGCCGCGCCCCTACGTTTTCACCCTTCACCATTGCCCTCCAGTAACTTTTCGCATATAGTAACCCTGTTGCTACGAACAGAGGAGTTAACCCGTGCCACAGGGGATTCGACTGGACAATCTGACCTACTCCGTTGACGGGAGAACGATCATTCAGGAGGTGGATCTCTTTGTGGCTAAAGGGGTGAACCGGACCATTCTGGGAGCCTCGGGGGTCGGCAAGACCACCATCCTGAAACTGATGCTGGGACTCATCAAGCCGGATTCGGGGAAGGTGAGCATCGACGGCCGGCGGATCGGCGCCCTTTCCGATGGAGAGCTGATCAAGGTCCGGAGACGGATCGCCATTGTCTTTCAGGGGGGAGCGCTCTTCGATTCCATGACTGTGGGGGAGAATGTGGGGTATCGACTGCTGGAGGCTGGGCGACCGGAGGGAGAGGTGGAGCGGGTGGTTCGGGAGAAACTCTCCTTCGTCGGGCTGGAGGACACCATAAACCGCTATCCGGCGCAGCTCTCCGGCGGAATGAAAAAACGGGCAGCCATTGCCCGGGCGCTGGCGAGCGATCCGGAGTACATCCTCTTTGACGAGCCGACCACCGGTCTTGATCCCATCGGGGTCTATAATGTCTGCAATGTCATCCGGCTCCTTCAGGCCGAGGGAAAGACTATCCTCATGGTGACCCACGATCTGGAGACCGCCTTCAATGTCTCGGACCGGTTTTCCTTCATACACAAGGCCAGGATGATCTTCGAGGGGACGAGAGAGGAGATGCTCGCCTTTGACCACCCGGCAATCCGGGAGTTTCTTCATCCCACGGACGAATCTCTGTTTGCGAGGCAGTGAAAAGTGAAAAGTGAAATGTGAAAAGTGAATGGTGAATGGTGAATAAAGACTCTTGATTATGTTCATCTTTCACCATTCACCTTTCACAGTTTTTAAGGGTTTATAAGAGAGGAATGCAATGAAACGAAGTGACAACATAGCGTGGGCCCAGGTGCGGGTGGGAATGTTCATCATTGTGGCGCTTCTCTGTCTGGCGGGTGGAATTGTCCTCATGGGGCAGAAGACCAAGCTCTTTGCCTCCACTGAAACGCTGTCGGTTATCATGAAGGATGTGGCCGGCTTGAAAGCCGGGGCGCCGGTCTGGTTGGCGGGGATGGATGTGGGGGTCGTCACCTACCTCGGTTTCGAGCATCCGGAGAAAAGCAACGAGGTGGAGATCGTTCTGGAACTGGACCATGATTCACTGAAGAAGATTGGCCCTGATTCGGTGGTCACCATCAAGACGCGGGGACTTATGGGGGAAAAATATGTGGACATCACCCCCAGTGCCGGCTATTCGGTCAAGCCGCTTCGGCGCCTCGTGGGGTTGCAAACTGTCCGGATGGAAGATGTGATGAAGAAGGCGGACAGCTCCTTTGAGATGCTCAACGGGATCATCGGCCGGATCAACCAGGGTGAAGGGAGTTTCGGCCGGTTCACCAAGGACCCCAAGCTCTACGATAACCTGGTGATTCTCTCCAAGCAGTTGAACAGGGTCGTCATGAACATCAACAGCGGCAAGGGGACTATCGGTAAACTGGTGGGAAGCAGTGAACCCTACGACAAGCTGATCACTATTCTTGGGCGGGCCGACCGGACTCTACAGGAGATCACGGAATCGGACGGGACAATGAACCGCTTTATCCATGATCGCCAACTCTACGACAAGCTGGTGGTTTTGGCCGACAAGAGCGTCCAGGCCGCCGAGGATGTTCGGGCGTTGAACCGGAAGATCACCTCGTCGGATGGGACCATCGGTCTGCTCATCAATGACCGGAAGCTCTATGACAAGAGTACCGACCTCCTGGGTCGCGCCGACAACTCTCTCAGGTCACTGGAAGAGGTGACCGCCCGGATCAACCGTGGCGAGGGGACCGCGGGGAAACTGGTGAGCGATAAGGAGCTCTACAACAAGATGGACAGAATGGTGAACTCGGTGGACGAACTGGTGATCGACATCAAGACGAATCCCGGCCGGTACGTGAAGTTCTCGTTGTTCTGATAATAACGTATGAGCGGAGGTTGCCATGACCTACTCGTCGGAAAAATCGCTGGAGCTTCTCAAGCTAGGCTCGGGGTTTCCCGGCGCCCGGTTCCGTGACGGCCAGGAAGAGGCCATTCGCCACATCGTGGAGGGGCGAGGGCGGTTACTGGTGGTGCAGAAGACCGGCTGGGGGAAGAGTTTCGTCTACTTCATCGCCGCCAGGCTCCTCCGGGAAGGGGGGAACGGTCCTGCCCTGCTGATCTCTCCTCTCCTTTCCCTCATGCGTAACCAGATCACGGCGGCGCGGCGGATGGGGGTGCGGGCCGCCACCATCAACTCCGATAATCCGGATGAATGGAGCGACGTGGAAGAGAAGTTCGGGAAGAACGAGATCGACATCCTGCTGATCTCGCCGGAGCGGCTGGCCAATGAGCGGTTTCGGACCCAAGTTCTGGCCCGCATCGCCGGGCAAATTTCGCTGTTGGTGGTCGACGAGGCCCACTGCATCTCCGACTGGGGGCACGATTTCCGTCCTCATTATCGTCTCCTGGAGCGGATCATCAGATCACTCCCTCCCAACCTGCGGCTTTTGGCCACCACGGCCACCGCCAACAACCGGGTGCTGGCGGATCTGGCAACGGTGCTGGGGCCCAGGCTGGAGGTGTCGCGGGGGGATCTGAACCGGAGTTCCCTTTCACTCCAGACGGTCTCTCTCCCCAGTCAGGCGGAGAGGCTGGCCTGGCTGGCGGAACAGCTGGGGACGCTTCAGGGGCATGGGATCATCTACACCCTGACGGTGCGTGACGCCGAGCAGGTCGCCGGTTGGCTGAAGAGTCGGGGCCTGGTCGTGGAAGCGTACACCGGTCAAACCGGTCCCGGTCGGGAGGAGTTGGAGGAGGCGCTCCTCCATAATCGGGTGAAGGCGCTGGTGGCTACCACGGCTCTGGGGATGGGGTACGACAAGCCGGATCTGGCCTTCGTGATTCATTATCAATCCCCCGGTTCGGTGGTGGCTTATTATCAGCAGGCGGGCCGAGCGGGGCGCGCCCTTGATGCTGCCTACGGAGTCCTGTTGAGCGGCGAGGAAGAGACGAACATCACCGACTGGTTCATCACCAGCGCCTTTCCGTCTCGCCGGGAGGTGGCTGCCGTGCTGGAAGCGCTGGAGAAAGAGCCTGACGGGTTGTCGGTTCCCGAGATCATGGCCAGGGTGAATGTGAGCAAGGGGCGGATCGAAAAGACGATGGCCCTCCTCTCCCTGGAATCTCCCGCACCCATGGCCAAGCAGGGGCACAAGTGGCAACTCACCGCCGCGAAGCTGAGTGAGGGGTTCTGGGAGCGGGCGGAGCGGCTTACGGCCCTGCGCCGCACCGAGCAGGAGCAGATGCAGGCATATGTCAGACTCCCCTTCGGCGAGCATATGGGTTTTCTCGTGAGGGCGCTGGATGGCGACCCAAGCTCCGTTACTCCTCCTCCCCTGGCGCCTTTGCCCACCTCAGTGGATGAGGCTTTGGTCCGGGAGGCTGTGGCGTATCTTTGCCGCGACGGGCTTCCCTTTGAGCCGCGCAAGAAATGGCCGGACGGCGGTATGCCCCGGTATGGGGTGAAAGGGTTCATTCCCCAGGGGCAGCTGGCGCAACCGGGGAGGGCGCTCTCCATCCTGGGGGATGCCGGTTGGGGAGGAGCCGTCGGACGTGGCAGGTCCCTTGATCTCCACTTTTCCGACGAACTGGTGGGAGCTTGCGCCAAGATGATCGGAGAGTGGAACCCGCAAACATTCCCCACCTGGGTTACCTGCATCCCGTCACTTCGTCACCCCGATCTCGTCCCCGATTTCGCTCGGCGACTGGCCGACCTCCTTGGTCTCCCCTTTCATGTCGTCCTGACCAAAACGGATCATCGTCCTGAACAGAAAAGCATGGCGAACAGCACTCAGCAGGCGCGAAACATCGACGGCTCCCTGGCTTTTTGCGCGCAGAGGCTCCCCCGGCGAGGTCCCCTGTTCTTGGTTGACGACCTGGTGGATTCACGTTGGACCTTCACCGCCGCTGCATGGCTGCTGCGCAGTCACGGCAGCGGCGAGGTCTGGCCGGTGGCGCTGGCCCAGGCAGGGCGGGATTAATGGCGCCCTCCCTTTCACCCAACACCCAGGCGATCCTTCTTCTCACTGCGCCGCTGATGGTCGGGCATGCTCCTTCGTCTCCTGATCTGCTGAACCTTGGCGAGTACAATCGTCTGGCTCGTCACCTGCGTGAACTTGGGCGTCAGCCGGCGGATTTTTTGACATCGGATGCCGGAGAGCTGTTTCGCGTTTGCCGACCGGTCATGGAAGAAGGGCGGTTGCGGCGTCTGGTGGGACGCGGCTTTCTGTTGAGCCAGGTGGTAGAGCGTTGGGAGTCTCGTGCTATCTGGGTCATGAGCCGTGCCGATACCGCATATCCCCGGCGTTTGAAGGGGCGTCTGAGAGAAGACGCGCCCCCTCTGCTGTACGGTTGCGGTGATATCAGGCTCCTGGACAGCGGCGGCCTTGCGGTGGTGGGGCCGCGCCATCCGGATGAGGCGCTGATGGAGTACACAATGGCTGTCGGCAAGCTCACTGCCCGATCGGGAAAGACGCTGGTTTCGGGTGGGGCAAAGGGGGTTGACCAAGCGGCCATGCGCGGCGCGTTGGAGGCAGGTGGGAATGTCATTGCTGTTCTCGGGGAGAGCCTGGAAAAGAGCGCCATGAACCGTGATCACCGCAATGCCATCATGGGGGGGCGCCTGCTGCTGATCTCCCCCCAGGACCCCTGTGCCGGCTTCACTGTCGGCAACGCCATGCAGAGAAATAAGCTTATTTATACCTTGGCCGATGCGGCGCTGGTGGTAAGTTCTGATGTCAACAAGGGAGGGACGTGGGCGGGAGCAGTTGAGCAGTTGGACAAACTCAGACTTGTTCCTGTTTATGTCCGATCCACGGGAGAGCCGTCCAAGGGGTTGGACGTCCTGCGCGAAAAGGGGGCACTCCCCTGGCCGAACCCGCAATCTTCCGACGAGTTCGACGCGTTGTTCAGTGCGACCATGCCGATAACAACGCCGACGGCGACTCAGGGTAATCTCTCCCTGTTCTCTGACGAGCTGTCGTCTGTACTTTAACAGATCGTGGGTAGCGACAAAATATGACAAGCATCAGCCTCTCGCAGCTTGAAAATCACCTTTGGGAATCCGCCAATATCCTCCGGGAAAGAAGGGAAAGAAGGGGACGCACATAAGTTTAGAAAGAAGGGGACGCACATAAGTTTATAAGTTTCCTCTTTGGTGCACTAAAGATTTAATTTGAGAGAAAGGTGTTTTGTACGAAGGCGACAAGTAACTTATATACTTATGTGCGTCCCCTTGGACTCTCACTACGTCGTCGGTCGTCGTGCCCGCCGCCAGGAAACTGGAGCCTGGGAACAAGAAACATAGCTCCGCTGCGTGGTTTTACTCGATGACGGCAATTAAAAGTGTTTACCTTCTTGGTAAATTGTTTTATAAAAGGTAGTCAGCATGGACATTGAATTCTCCTCTCCCGATTTACAAAAACTCTGCGAACAACAAAAGGCTATGACGAAACAGTTAGGTGACAACTGTAGTCGTAAGCTCCGAACCCGATTGGCAGATCTCCGTGCGGCAGCAAACATGGCCGAATTATCATCCGGGCATCCTCACCCGCTGAAAGGAGATCGAATTGGTGAATTCGCTCTCGATCTTCATGGAGGAGTGCGCCTTGTTTTTGAACCGGCAAACCACCCTATTCCCGTACGTGAAGACGAGTCCATTCGTTGGGAAAGCGTGACAAAGGTCCGCATCGTTTTTATAGGTGATTATCATGGCTAATGTATCAACAGCATTTACCCCTGACTGGGTTTCACCGCCAGGCGACACTATTCTCGATCTGCTTGAAGAACGCGGATGGAATCAGGCGGAATTCGCAATTCGCACCGGTTATACCACCAAGCACATTAGTCAGCTTATAAATGGTAAGGTCGCACTAACGGAAGATGCAGCCTTAAAGCTTGAACGTGTTCTGGGAAGTCCCGCCAGTTTCTGGCTTACCCGGGAAGCCCACTACCGTGAAGGTCTCGCCAGAGCTGAAGAGCGTATTTCCTTGGCGGCTTTTGCGGGTTGGCTCAAGGAGATACCGGTCCGGGATATGATCAATTTCGGCTGGATTCGCTCCTTTGCTGATAAAGGTGAGATGGTTGCCGAGTGTCTCCGTTTCTTTGGGGTTGCTTCTGTTTCCGCTTGGCAAAATGAATATGGCAAGCCGGTGGCAGCCTACCGATCCTCGGAAAAATTTGCCAAACATAGTGGTGCTGTTTCGGCATGGTTACGCGGAGGCGAACGGCAGTCAGCTATGATTGTTTGTGAGCCATATAACAAGACGCATTTCAAAGAGACCCTTTTAAAGCTACGGGCACTTACAACTGAGCCTGATCCTGAGATTTTTATCCCGAAATTAACAGAAGTCTGTGCTGCGGTTGGTGTCGCCGTAGTGGTCACTCCGGCGCCAAAAGGATGCCCTGTAAGCGGGGCGACTAAATGGGTCGGTCAGGGGAAAGCTTTACTTATGTTGAGCCTTCGGCATAAGACCAATGACCATTTCTGGTTTTCCTTTTTTCACGAAGCTGGGCACCTGTTGTTGCATGGGAAAAAGCTTCTTTTCATTGATGTCGAAGGAGACCTCGGCAACGACGATGAAGAGCAAGCGAATACTTTTGCAAGGGACCTGCTGATACCTCCCCCAGCTGCGCGTATGTTAAACACTCTCTCTGCTAACGAATCCAGTATTCGTAACTTTGCGACAGAACATGGTATTGCTCCAGGTATCGTCATTGGACGTTTACAAAATGAAAAACGTCTCCCATGGAATTCGTTCCTGAATAAATCGCTCAAGGTTCGCTACGTGTGGGCGCATGAAGGATAGTGCCCTGAAGCCCGGCTGGAAGAGTTGGCGTTTTGATCAAATCGCGATCAACGTCAATGAGCGGATTGATGATCCGTCAAAGCCCGGAGTTGAATTTTACGTCGGGTTGGAACACCTTGATCCGGATTCGTTGAAGATTCGGCGATGGGGAAAGCCGGAAGACGTGGAAGCCACCAAGCTCTGTTTCAAGAAGGGCGACATCATCTTTGCGCGGCGCAGGGCTTATCAGCGGAAGTTGGGTGTGGCGGAGTTCGATGGTATCTGTTCAGCCCATGCCATGGTGCTGCGGCCACGAACCGATGTCGTATTGCCGGAGTTCCTGCCGTTCTTCATGCAGAGTGATTTATTCATGAACCGGGCGGTGGAGATTTCAGTCGGGTCGTTGTCACCGACGATCAATTGGAAGACAATGGCGGTTCAGCAGTTTGCGCTACCGCCGTTGGAAGAGCAAATATCATTGATCAAAATTTTGTCTACAACTGATACAGTTCTAGAATCATTGAGGTATCTTGACTCTTTAGTCAAAAAACTACGTTCGTCTTTAGCGGTTGAATACTTTGCTCAGGTTTCGAAATATGCCACTAAACCTTGTAAAGAGCTGATTGCCACTGGAGACATTTCTTTGCAAACAGGGCCATTTGGTACTGTTCTCAAGGCGGCATCATACCAAAGTTGTGGTTATCCAGTAATTAATCCAGTAAATATGACTAATGGAGACCTGGTAACAATAAATGGGCCTTTTGTC
>CAIYUY010000186.1 GCA_903929485.1 uncultured Desulfuromonadales bacterium | reverse complement strand
CTTTATGTCTCCGAGCAGGCGCACTATTCCATCAAGAAGCTTGGCGATCTCCAAAATCTTGAGATGCGCTTCATCCCGACGAACAAGATGGGGCAGCTTGATGTCGCCGCCTTTGAAAAAGTGCTGGACCCGAAAAGACCGGCATTGGTGGTTGTCGCCATGGGAACCACGTTCAAGGGAGCCATTGATGACCAGCAGGGGATAGACAAGGTTTTGAAACGAAAGAAACCGGTTGCAGTTTATCGGCACCTTGACGCCGCACTGTTTGGCGGCTATCTCCCCTTCAGCGAACATGCCGACCTGGTAAACCGCGCCAAAACCCATTTCGACTCCATAGCGGTAAGCGGTCACAAATTCTTTGGCCTGGATGAGCCGATGGGGATTTTCATAACCTCCAACGATGTCCTTTCACGGCAAAATCCGTTCAGTGTCCCTTATCTTAACGATGCCGTGCCAACCATAACCTGCTCCCGTTCCGCCCTGGGAGCGCTTAAATTCTGGTGGAAGATAACCCGGATAGGAAAAGAAGGGTATAGTCGACAGGCGGCAATGATACTCAAGAATGCCGAGTATCTGAAAAAACGGCTGGATGAAATAAACTATCCGGCATGGAAAAACGATTTTTCCAATACGGTTTTTTTTCGCAGACCAAGTCAGTGGATAATGGACAAATGGGGTCTTGCGCCGGATGAGGACCCTCGCCTGGGGGGGAAACTGGCTCATAATATCGTCATGCAGCAAGTCGGGATAGAGACTCTCGATCAGTTCGTGGAGGACCTCAAAAAGAACCTTGCCGAGTAGTCACCTTATTTCCTCCTTCAGCTTGGCCGGTTCGACCCTGGCCGCCCGAAGTTGCAGTTGAGTCCCCACCCGGACGTTCACCTCCAGGGCGTTGAACGGTTTGACGATATAATCCACCCCGCCCGCGGCGAACCCCTTGACAAACTCCCGGCTCTCCGGAGTTGCGGAAAGAAAAATCACCGGGATCTCCGCCGTGGCCGGATCAACCTTCAAGCGACGGCAGAGTTCATAGCCGTCCATTTCGGGCATCAGGGTATCCAGGAGAATAAGATCCGGTTGGGCCTGTTTGGCCAGCTTGAGGGCGGTGGCGCCATCGGTGGCGGCCAGGCAGGTATGATGCGCCGGCAGCATCCTGTTCAACAGGGTAATGCTCCCCGGCTCGTGATCCGCGATAAGGATGACGGCATCATCACCGGTACGCTCCCGGCGGGGCCAGTCGAAAGTCGATTCCTCGGAAGAGATGGCTTCCTGGTGTAAACCGAGACGGACCCACTGCATGAGACAGGCGTAGAGCTTGTCCGGATTCACCGGTTTTCCCAGATGATCATTCATGCCGCCGGCCAGACACCGCTCCCGCTCTTCCTTCATGACATGAGCCGTCATGGCGATGATGGGGAGTTTCTCCAGGGGCCACTGTTTCCTTATGAGGAGAGTCGCGCCGTAGCCGTCCAGCTCCGGCATCTGAAGATCCATGAGGATGGCATGAAAGCGACTGCCGGGAGCCATGGCGGCGGTTACCGCCTCCCTCCCATCGGCGACAAGGGTAACGATCACCCCCACCTGCTCCAGAAGCTCCCGAAGCACCTGTTGGTTCACCTCTTGATCTTCCGCCACCAGCAACCGGCATCCCGTCAGCGCTGCTTTCACCGCCGCCCGGTCCGGCGCCTGCACCGTTTCCACGGCCAGGGGGATCCCTCGACCAAAACGGGCGGTACAGGTGAAGGTGCTCCCCTTCCCCAACCGGCTGACCACGGAGATCTCTCCCCCCATGAACGCCACCAGCCGACGACAGATATTCAGCCCCAAGCCGGTGCCTCCGAAGCGGCGGGTGGTGGCGGAGTCCGCCTGGGTGAACGCCTCGAAGATACGTTCACTCTGCTCCGGGGAGAGGCCGATGCCGGTATCCCGCACCGAGAATTCCATGGTTATCCGCTCCCCTTCGCTCCTCAGGAGACGAATGGTAAGCTCCACCTCGCCATGGGGTGTGAACTTGATCGCGTTCCCCAGCAGATTGAGGAGAATCTGCTCCAGACGCAAGGGGTCTCCCACCAGATACTCAGGGCTCTCCGGATGTAACGTCAGACGTAAAGAGAGACCTTTAGCTCTGGCGCCGTCTCCCACCAGAGTCAACAGGCGCGCCATGATGGTGTGGAGGCTAAAGGGAACCTCTTCCAGCACCAGCTTCCCGGCCTCGATCTTGGAGAGATCCAGGAGATCGTTCAGCAGTTGCATCAGCGCGTCAGCGGCGACGGAGATTTTGGTCAAATAATCCCTTTGCTTGGTCGTCAGGTTTGTCCCAAGCGCCAGGTGTCCCAGGCCGACAATGGCATTCATGGGAGTTCTGATCTCGTGGCTCATGTTGGCCAGAAAATCGCTCTTGGCCCGGCTGGCCTCCTCGGCCTCCCTCCGGGCTGCATCCAGTTGACGATTGAGCTCCAGGAGCTCCACTTCGGCCCGCTTGCGAGTAGTGATATCCCGGACCATGGCGCACATGGCCTGAGGCTCACCATCCAGGTTTCGCAGCAGAAAAGTTCGCAATTCCACGGGGAAGACAACGCCATCTTTTCTGACATATTCCTTTTCGTAAACGTCGGTAAACCCTCGTGACAGAACCTGCTCCCGCAGCAGCCCGGCCTCCATGTCATGCCAGACAACGGGGGTCAGATCACGATAGGACAGGCAGGCCAACTCTTCGGCGGAGTAACCCACAAGTTCCCGGAAAAGATGATTGCTGTCGATGATCTTCCCCGCCATATCCGTCTTGGCAAAGGCGTCTCTCATGCTCTCATGAAGCTGTCGATACTTGGCTTCACTGACCGCCAGCTCATCTTCCCTTTTCCTGAGGAGCGTAATGTCGTGAGCCACGTGAACGCTCCCCAATATTTTTCCGCTGTCGTCATGGAGGGGGGTAGCGGTAACCTGAAACCACTTCTCGAGCCCCTCCAGATAGAATTCGGCGGTGTGCTCCCGGCCGTCCACCAGAAGCTGTTTATGGGGGCAGTAGTCGGGAGGAGCGTCGCCATGGAACTGCTCGTAACAGATGAGCCCCAACGCTTCCTGGGGCGATCTCTTCAGGGCCTTCGCCATGGCCAGATTGAGCCGGGTGATTCGATACTCTGCATCCAGGATGCAGATCAAGTCCGGGATGGCGTCGAAGGTGGAGCGCCACTCATAGTTGGCCCGCTGAAGGCTCTTTTCGAAGGCAATCCGATCCGTCAGGTCGGTGACGGCCACGCCGATGTTCCGCTCACCGTCAAGGTCGTACAGACGACAGGCAAGAAGCGCCGGCACAACGGTTCCCGTTTGGCTGATCAGCCGGAGTTCGAACGTCAGGGGCTCTCCCGTCACCGGAAGCTGTTTACGCTGAAGATAGAAGATGTCCTGATCCTGGGGGAGAATGAAACGGGTCAGAGGCAAACGTACCAGCTCACCCTCGGGCATCCTCAGCAATTCGGCGGCGGTGAGATTGGCCTGCCGGATCACCCCGGATTCGGTAAGGGTAAAGTACCCCACCGGCGCCAGGTTGTAGAGGTCGAAATAGAGCCGCTGCGATGCCGTCAGCTCTTCCTCTATCCGGAGGAGCTCTTCGTTTTGCAACTCCAGTTCAATCTGATGGACCTTCAACTCATGAAATACTCGACTCACCTCCTTAGTGGAGAGCGATTCCGGCAAATCCGGCAACAGCGCGGCCTGCTCTTCAGCCGCCTTGCGCAGCACCTGATACGTCGAGTGAGTCAATGAAGCGATCGGTCTATTCGTCATGGTCATGGCGACACTCCGCGGAATCATCTTACAGGGAAACAAAAGCCTGTCATCTTTGGAACTATCAGGTATCGTCTTTATCGCGAATCAACTTAGTCCCCTGGAGCCGCAGATGGATATTAACCCGAACGTTAACCTCCCGGTGGCTGAAGGGCTTGAGGATGTAATCCGAGGCGCCGGCGCTGAAACCTTTGTCGATTTCCGTGATCGCGTCCCCGGCGATCAAAAGAATTACCGGAGTCCGCGCCGTGGCGGGATTTCCCTTGAAGGCGCGGCAGAGCTCAAAACCGTTTGTCCGGCGCATTCCCCCGTCCAGCAAAATCAGATCCGGTTGGCGACTCAGGGCCAGTTTCAACGCGGTGGGACCGTCGGTGGCGGCAAGAACGGTATGCTGCTGGGGGAGCATGCCGTTCAAGCAGGTAATACCGGCAGGGTCATCCCCCACGATGAGGATATTCCGGGTGAAAGGGACATCGGGGAGGGTCTCCGACCGTTGAGATCCGATATCTTGGGCAGGAAGAGGGTGTCCGGTAGGAGCGCGCCTGATCCAGCGGATGAGGCAGGCGTGGAGCTTATCCGGGTTCACCGGTTTTGCCAGGTGATCGTTCATCCCGCCGGCAAGACACCGCTCCCGCTCTTCCTTCATGGCATGGGCCGTCAAGGCGATGATGGGGAGCCGCTGGGGGGAAAACTGTTCCCTGATGAGAAGGGTCGCCCCGTAGCCGTCCAGCTCCGGCATCTGCAGATCCATGAGGACGGCGTCGTAGCTGCCGCCGGAGTCACGCACGGCGGTTACCGCCTGTTCACCATCTGAAACCACCGTGACATTCACTCCCACCTGCTCCAGAAGCTCCCGGAGCAGCAGCTGATTGATGGGCTGATCTTCCGCCACCAGCACCCGGCATCCCCTCAGCTCCTTTTCCGCGGCGAACGGATCCGGCTCCGGATCGAATTCTTCATCCGGAGCGACGCCACGGAGGAAAGGAGCGGTGCAGGTAAAGACGCTCCCCTCCCCCGGCTCGCTGGTGACCCGCAGTTCTCCCCCCATGAGCGCCGTCAGTTGACGGCAGATGGTAAGCCCCAACCCGGTGCCGCCAAAACGGCGGGTAGTGGAGCCGTCCGCCTGGGTAAACGGCTCGAAGATACGAGCGGCCTGCTCCGGAGTCAGGCCGATACCGGTGTCCCGCACCGAAAACTCCAGCACCATCTTTTCGTCAGCCATGAAGAGGAGCCGGACGGTGAGCGCTACCCCCCCCACGGAGGTGAACTTGACGGCGTTCCCCAGCAGATTATGGAGAAGCCGTTCCAGCCTTAGGGGATCCCCCACCAGGTACCGGGGAATTCCCGGCTCCATGGAGAAACGGATGTCGATCCCTTTGGCTGCGGCCGTGACACCCACCAGAGTCAGGAGCCGGTCCAGGATGGGGTGAAGAGGAAAGGTGATCTGTTCCAGTTCCAGCTTCCCGGCTTCGATCTTGGCAAGGTCCAAAAGGTCGTTGAGCAACAGCAGCAGGCCGTCGGCGGAGGCGGTGATCTTGGTCAGGTAATCCCGTTGCCGGGGGGTCAGATCCGTCCGGAGAGCCAGATACCCCAAGCCGATGATGGCGTTCATGGGGGTCCGGAGTTCGTGACTCATGTTGGCAAGAAACTCACTTTTGGCCCGGTTGGCCTTCTCGGCGGCTTCCCGCGCCAGATGCAGGCTTTCCTCCATCTGTTGCCGTTGGGTGATATCATGAATGATGGAAAAGAGGAGCGGTTTGTCATTGGAGATGATGGGAGAGGTATGCACTTCCACGGTGCGCACCGTCCCGTCGGCCAGACGGTGGGGAAAGGTGAAATAGTTTTTTATCCGGAGCTGCATCTGTTCCCTGATGGCGGCGATTTCATCGGGGGGGAGGCAGTTTATCTGTTGGATAGCCATGGCGCGGAGTTGGTCCCGTGAATAGCCGTAAAACTCCGCCGCGGCGGTATTGGCGTCCACGATGGCGCCGCTAAAAGGATCGATGAGCAGCATGATGGCGCTATGCTGCTCGAACAGCTGGCGAAAACGTTCCTCGCCGGCGGCCAGTACCTCCACCACCCCTTTCAGCCGCTCCTCCGCTTCCTTCCGCTGGGTGATATCGTTCACCACGATGCGGCAGACGGCGGCTTCGTTATCCTGAACGGCGACCCCCTTCAGATGCCCCCAGAACAACATCCCATCGTTTCTCACCATCCGGAGGTCGTGGGTCAGCGGTTCGCCGGTCTCAAAGAGCCGTCTGTTGCTGAGGTAGTAGCCGTCCTGCTCCTCCCTGAAGATAAACCGGTCAAAAGGCTGACCGGTCAGCTCATCCCGGGCCACCCCCAGCAGGGTGGCTGCCGTGAGGTTAGCCTCCAGGATCACCCCTGCCGCGCTGAGGGTGAAATAGCTCACCGGGGCGAGGTCATACAGGTCGTAATAGCGACTCCGCATGGCGTCCAGCGCCATCTGAGCCCGCCGAAGCTCCTCGTTCTGGGACTCCAGCTCCACCTGATGAACCCGCAGATCATGAAGCGCCTGAGCCGCCTCACCGGAGAAAAGGGAGGCAGGGAGATCCGGCGATTCCTCCTCCGGTTGACACGGCGCCTGGGGGGGTAGAAGTGAATCAATAGGTTGTTTCATCGTCGTCACTCCACGCCACAACGTAGCCCCAAAGCGAAAACTGCGTTACTCCATACGGGCACAGAAAATCGGGTACGGCAAATCGGGCGCGGCAAATCGGGCGCGGCAAATCGGGCACGGCACGCCGTGCCCCTACGACCGGAGCTGCCTGTTCACCCGGACGTTCACCTCCGTTTCATCAAAGGGCTTGGCGATGTAGTCAACCGCCCCACCGGTGACACCGTTGATAAAATCTTGCGTCTCATCTCCCGAGGTGAGAAGAATGACCGGGATCCGCGTCGTGACCGGATTTCCCTTGAGGGTGCGGCAGAGGTCGTAACCGTCCATCCCCGGCATGGCCGCATCCAGGAGAATCAGATCCGGTTTGACCCGAAGCGCCAGTTCCAGCGCCGCCGCACCGTTTATGGCGGCAAGACAGGTATGATGCTGGGGGAGCATCCTGTTTAAGGCGGTAATACTGGCCGGCTCATCATCCACGATAAGGATCTGCCGGGCACGAGGGGCGTCGCCGGACCACTCCCGGGCGGGATGCTTGGGAGTGGACGGATGGGGAATCAACGGCAGCGAGTCGCCGGGGCGAAGCCAGGTCATGAGACAGGCATAGAGCTTATCCGGGTTTACCGGCTTGGTCAGATGATCGTTCATCCTCCCCGCAAGACAGCGATCCCGCTCTTCCCTCATGGCGTGGGCCGTCATGGCGATGATGGGGAGCCGATCCGCCGCGAACCGTTCCCTGATGAGAAGGGTCGCCCCGTAACCGTCCAGCTCCGGCATCTGCAGGTCCATGAGGACGGCATGGAAAAAATCGGGGGACTCCATGACGGCTGCTACCGCCTGCCGGCCATTGGCCACCACGGTAACGCTCACCCCCGCCTGCTCCAGAAGTTCCCGGAGCACCTGCTGATTGATCTCCTGATCCTCCGCCACCAGCAACCGACATCCGGTCAGGGCGGCTCTCGCGTCGGCAAGATCCGTCGGCCGTTCCGCTTCCACCGGGGGGAAACCGCGAAGGAAACGGGCGGTGCAGCTGAAGGTGCTCCCCTCCCCCGGTGAGCTTGCCACCCGTATCACTCCCCCCATGAGCGCCGCCAGCCGCCGACAGATGCTGAGCCCCAGCCCGGTGCCGCCGAAGTTGCGGGTGGTGGAGCCGTCCGCCTGGGTAAACGGCTCGAAGATCCGCTCCATCTGCTCTTGCGTCAAGCCGATGCCGGTGTCCCGCACCGAAAATTCCAGGAGAAGCCCGGTATGGTCCTCCGGAAGGAGGGCAACGGAGAGCTCCACCTCGCCGGCGGGGGTGAACTTGACGGCGTTCCCCAGCAGATTAAGGAGGATCTGCTCCAGTCGCAGAGGATCACCCACCAGGTAGGGGGGAATCTCCGGAGGTGTGGTGAGACGCAACCGGACCCCTTTCGCCACCGCGCCCACTCCCACCAGGGTCATGAGGTGTTCCAGCAGGGGATGGAGGGTGAAGGAGAGCTCTTCCAGCTCCAGCTTCCCCGCTTCGATCTTGGAGAGGTTCAGGAGATCATTCAAGGAGCGGAGGAGCCCGTCGGCGGAGGTGGTGATCTTCTTTAGATAATCCCGCTGGCGGGGGGTCAGCTCTGTTCCCAGAGCCAGGTGAGCCAGCCCTATGATCCCGTTCATGGGGGTCCGGATATCGTGACTCATGTTGGCCAGGAACTCGCTCTTGGCCCGGTTGGCCGATTCCGCCGCCTGCTTGGCCTCCTCCAGCCCTCGCTCATACTCCTTGCGCTGGGTGATGTCCCGGACAAAGGCGCAGTTCAGTTCCTCTGTCCCCAACATCACATAGTTGGCGACAATCTCCACCGGAATGATTCGCCCATCTTTTGTCCGATGTTCCGCCTCAAACTTCAGGGAACCCTTTTCCCGGAGTTCGGCGAAATGTGGGCGCCAAACCAGGATGTCATAGCTGGGACCGATATCCTGAACGCTCAACCGGAGCAGCTCCTCCCGGGAATAACCCAGCATCCGACAGGCCGCCGGATTCGCATCCACGATTCGGGCGTCGGGACTTATCCAGTAGATGGCGTCGGACGCCGCGTCCACGCTGATACGCGTCATCCGGAGCTCGTCTTCTATCCGGACTCGCTGGGTTATGTCGTGGATGATGGAGAAGAGGAGCGGTTCGCCGTTGGAGATGATGGGGGTGGAATGGACCTCCACGGTGCGCACCGTCCCATCGGCCAAGCGGTGGGGGAAGACAAAGTAGTTTTTTATCTGCCGCTGCGCCTCCGCCTGTTCGGCAAGGATGACATCGGCGGTGAGGCAATTGATCTGCTGGATGGTCATGGAACAGAGTTCGTCCTGGGAATAACCGTAAAAACGGGAAGCGGAGATGTTGGCGGCCAGGATGTCGCCGGTGACCGGATTTATGAGGAGCATGATGGCGCCATGCTGTTGGAACAGCGTGCGAAACCGCTCTTCGCTGGCGGCCAGCGCCTCGGCCAACTGTTTCCTCTCCGTGATATTCTCGTGGCTCACCACCACGCGCAGCGGATCGTTTCCGACAAAACGGGTTACCTGGGCATGAAACCATGACTGTCCCG
>CAIYUY010000185.1 GCA_903929485.1 uncultured Desulfuromonadales bacterium | reverse complement strand
TCGATTTTCCGTTCATGGTTCGACAGGCTCACCACGAACGGAAAATAAGGCGGTTATTAAACCTGAATCCGTTCGCCCTGAGCTTGTCGAAGGGTAAACGGGTTTCTGTCGGGTATGTTCTTTGTTGCGAATCACCTAAGAGAGACATGCAGATATGGCTTCATGCGAAAGATGAGGATAATCGGTCAGAATTTCTTTCTGGGTAACGCCGGATGCCAGCAGTTCAAGAACAAAATCCACTGAAATTCTGGTTCCGCTAATAATTGGTTTGCCGCCGAGAATAGCTGGGTTTACCGTAATCAAGGGTTCCATGATTTTTCCTTTCATTTTTCTGTTAGTCCTTGCCAAAGTACTCTTCTTGTTTCGTTCCAGTCAAAGAAAATCGTTGTTTGAGGGTAGAAGCTGCATTTTGTCCGATCAGCAGACCCTTCGCTCCGCTGAGGATGACAAGAAAAAAGAGGATGACAAACAATTAAACAGGGACCCGGCGACCGCGTACGAAAAAAACAAAAACTGCCTTATTCCATGGTATCAAGAGGAATTGGGAGCTTCACCGTAAAGGTCGTCCCGACCCCCACCATGCTCTCCACCAGAAGCTCTCCGCCATGTTTCTTGATGATCTGGGAGGAGATACTCAAACCCAAACCGGTCCCCTTCCCCACATCCTTGGTGGAGAAGAACGGGTCGAAGATCCTCTTCCTGATCTCCTCCGGGATACCAATCCCGTTGTCGCTCACCGAGACATAGACGAAGAACCCGTCGAAACGGCTTTTGAGCACGATCTCCCCCGGAGCGGTGATGGCGTGTCCGGCGTTGACCAGCAGGTTCAAAAAGACCTGGTTCAGTTGCCCCTGGTTGCAGAAGACCTTGGGGGTAGGTTCGTACTCCTTCCGGATAACGGCCACGTATTTCAGTTGGGTGTTACAGATGGCCAGGGCGCTCTCCAGGCAGCGGTCCAGAGTTATCGCCTCTTTCTCCAGGGGATCAATCCTCGCATACTGCTTCAGATCCTGAACGATTTTCATGACCCGCTTCGCGCCGCGCAGCGTCCCGCCGATCAGGTCAACGCCGTCTTCAAAAATGGAATCGATCTCCAGTTCCACCCTCCGGGCGGCGACGGCGTCCAGGTTGGGCGTTGAGGAATCGCCGGCGTCCAGATCCCGACGGAACCGGTCGAACCGGACAATCTGGTGGAAATAGTCGGTCAGGACCGCCAGGTTGCTGGAGATGTACCCCATGGGATTGTTGATTTCATGGGCGACGCCGGCCGCCAGTTGCCCGATGGAGGCCATTTTTTCACTCCGCATGAGCGCCTGGTCCTTAAGGAGCAGCTCCTCCTGGATCTCCTTGCGCCGGGTGATATCCTCCATGGCCAGCAGGATGATATGCGATCCGATCTTTTTCCGAAAAATCTGGCGCGCGTTGAGTAGCATGGTTTTCTTCCCGATTTCGGGAAACTCATGTTCCACTTCATAGCCGTTGAACAGGGTTTCATGGGGGAGGATATCCTCCAGGAGGAGCCTTAAGGCGGGAATATTCCATTGTCGGTTCCCCAGGTCATAGATGAACTTCCCCAAGGTTTCCTGGGAAGTTACCCGGAAGGTCGCGTAGAAGCTCTGGTTGGCGGTGACGATCTTCAGACCGGCATCCAGCACCAGCAGCGGCTCCCGCACGGTCTCCACAATATTCTCGGCGTATTCCCGGGCGTCCATTTCCGCTTCCAGCTCCTTGCGCAGGGTGATATCCTCCATGGCCAGCAGGATGATATGGGAGCCGGCCCCTTTCCGGAATATCTCCCGAGCGTTAAGGAGCATGGTCTTCTTCCCGATTTCGGGAAACTCATGTTCCACTTCATAGCCGTTGAACAGGGTTTCATGGGGGAGGATATCCTCCAGGAGGAGCCTTAAGGGGGGAATATCCCATTGCCGGTTTCCCAGGTCGTAGATGAAATTCCCAACGGTTTCCTGGGAAGTTACCCGGAAGGTAGCGTAGAAGCTATGGTTGGCGGTGACGATCTTCAGATCGGCGTCCAGCACCAGCAGCGGCTCCCGCACGGTCTCCACGATGCTCTCGGCATAGGTCCGGGTATTCCGGATCTCCTCCAGCAGCCGCTTCATATCCTCGTTCTGATGACTGAGCCGGCGTTGCTGAGAACAGATCCTCAGATGGGTCTCCACCCGGGCATAAACCTCCTCCAGCTGGAAAGGCTTCGTCACGTAGTCCGCCCCACCCAGACGGAACGCTTTCACCTTGTCCATGGGCTCATGTCGTGCGCTCATGAAGATGATCGGTATCTCTGCCAGCAACTCATCGGCCTTGATCTGCCGGCAGAGTTCATAGCCGTCCATTTCCGGCATGTTGATGTCCAGCAGAATCAGGTCGGGCGGTTCCATCCTGGCGGCCCGCAGCGCCAGCGCGCCGCTGATAACAGCTCTCGTCCGATATCCCCGGGTCGCCAGCATTTTTTCCAGGAGCAGGACGTTGGCCGGCATGTCGTCCACGATCAGGATGTGTGGGGGTTTCTGTTCGGATTGCTCCATCATGATCTGCTCCTGTGCGGACCTTCCGGCGCCGCTGGCTCTTGCTAACATTAATTCTTACGCGAATTCATGGGGACAAGGCGTTTTGGTAGGGGCACGGCGCGCCGTGCCCCTACCAATGCCCGGTTTTCAATTTTCCCTTATCAATTTCTTGTTCCCAAGCTCCGGCTTGGGAACGAGAAAATCTCTTTTTGTTTAAAGCCTGTCATTCTGAGCAAAGCGAAGAATCTGCTTTTTTGTCCCACAAGCAGATCCTTCGCTTCGCTCAGGATGACAATCAAAAAACAGGATGACAAGCAAAGAAAGGGTGACAACCCAAACCAAGGGGGACGCGGATAAACGCCGATGAACGCGGCTCAAGCCATGGGTTCACGAGGGGTGGTTTAGACGGTGTCAACCTCCTCCGGGGTGGCAGAAGACTTCCTCAATCGATTCGTACTCCTTGCGCACCCTGGCCACATATTTCAGTTCATTACCCGCCAGGGTGAGGGCGCTCTCCAGGCAGGAGGCTGGCGCAGCTCATTAGCGCACGGCCGCACACAAACACCGCATATACGGCGACAGTCATGGCCGCAACTCAAGGTGAGGCAGATATTCCGGAACCAGTTGTTCCAGTAATCCGGCCTGAAGCCGGTCCCGCTCTTTTTTGAGCGGGTTACGATCCGGGCGCTCCGCCAGCCACCGTTTGAAACGGGCAAAGATAACCGGTGAGATGGTGGACATGCGCGCCATATGGCCCGATGGCGAGACGACCATGGCGCTGAAACGGGGACCATCCAGCAGTAAACCGGCCCGAACGGCCTGAACGGCATACAGATCCTCTTCCCGATCCGTCATGCAAAGCGGGTGCGGATCACCTTCCGTCGCTTCCCGCCTGATGATGTCGACCTCGAATCCTTTGCTATTAACCGCGGTAAACTTCTGATCTTGTTTGATCTCGAAGGATTTATCCACTCGTTTCAGAATACCGAGCATTGATGAGTCCAGCCTCTTCATCCGGCTGACGAAGCTGATTCTCTTGCGGGTATCCCACAAAAGATCCACATCCTGAGTAGCCAGAGCCTCCGCGATAGTTATCCGGATACCCGCCGCGGCTTCATAGGCATAGAGAGCATGAGTGCCCACCACGGTGAAGTATTCGGAAAGACGTGTCTCCGTCAGCGTCGTAAGGATATCAACCAGCATCTGTGGGCTCCGACCCACAAAGAGCGCCCGGTTCATCCGCTGATGCCGTATCAATTCACGCTGGAGATCTGCTTGGCGTTCCTCTATCGCCTGCTTTCTCTCCATAAAACCGGCGTACATGGCTTCGGTCTCGGCCGATCTCGGTCCAAGACTTTTCTGAACATTCGCCACCGAGGTTCGGATCAGATAATCACCCTTCCCCTGATGCTTCCAGTACATTCCGCCACGGACATCGTCAGCGAGTGCGGCGGCATGTTCCCATGCCGTAAAAACGGCTTGGGCGTCAATGTACTGTCTCCTGGCATCGTTACCGATATCCATAAAACGAACCGTTTTCGGTATAATTTCCATTTTCATAGTTCTATACGGAAATACTTTTTAAATCAACATATTGATTGTGTAAATTCGAAACCACGGGGGACGCGGATATACGTCGATGAACGCGGATCAAGCAGTAGGTTCACGAGGGGTGGTTTAGACGGTGTCAACTTCCTCCGGAACGCAGGGGAGCTTTACCGTAAAGGTCGTCCCGCTCCCCACGATGCTCTCCAGAAAGAGCTCTCCGCCATGTTTTTTCATGATATCGGAAGAGATGCTGAGTCCCAGGCCGGTCCCCTTCCCCACACCCTTGGTGGTGAAGAACGGATCGAAGATCCGCTCCCTGAGCTCCTCCGGGATGCCGCCACCGGTGTCGCTCACCGAGGCGTAGACAAAGAGCTCGTCATGCCAGCTCCTCAGCACGATCTCTCCCATCGTTTCCGAAACGATGGCATGTCCGGCGTTCACCAGCAGATTAAGAAAGACCTGGCTCAACTGGCCGGGATGGCAGAAGACCTCCTCCCGGGATTCGTACTCCTTCCGGACGACCGCCACATATTTCAGTTCGTTACCCGCCACGGTGAGGGCGCTCTCCAGGCAGGAGGCCAGCGTCACCGTTTCACACTCCGGCGCGTCATTGCGGGAAAAGGCCTTCAGCTCCTGAACGATCTTCGAGACTTTTCCCGCTCCCTCCAGCGACTCCCTGATCAGGTCGACCCCATCCTCAAGAAGATACTCCAGTTCCAGAGTCATCTCGCGACTCTCTCCGGTAGACGGCCCCGGATTGCTCCCACCGTTCTCTACCCCAATCCGGCCGGAGGCAACGATCTGCTGAAAATAGTCAGCCAGTTCGTGCAGATTGCTGGTGATATATCCCATGGGATTATTGATCTCATGGGCGACACCGGCCGCCAATTGCCCCAGGGAGACCATTTTTTCATTATGAATCAGCGCCAGATCCTTGGCCCGCCCCTCCTTCACACCATCCGCCACCCGCTGCTCCAGCTCTCCGTTCAGCGTCTCAAGGAGCAGTTGCTGGTTTGTCAGCAATTTTTGAGCATACCGGCGCTCTTCCACTTCCTGCCGCAGCAGTTGCGCCTGTTCTTGAAGCGCCGCGGAGCCGGCCAGCAGCTCCTTCTCATTTTTCTTCAGTGTCGTGATGTCGTGCACCACATGAACGCTTCCCATGAGCTCCCCTTCCTCGTCATGGATGGGAGTGGCGGAGACCTGGAACCATCCCCCCAACCGCTCTTCGTGGATTTCCGCGCGGTGTTCCCGACCATCGGCCAGGACCATGCTGTGGGGGCAGTCGTCCGGGGCGCAATCCGCGCCATGCACATGTTGGAAACAGGTCAGCCCCACGGCATCGCCGGCCTCCACCTTCAGGGCGGCGGCCATGGCGCGATTCACCCGGATGATCCGGTGATCGAGACCGAGAATGGCCACCAGATCCGGCAGGGTGTCAAAGGTCGCGCGCCATTCCTCTTGCGACCGAATGAGTTTTTTCTCGGCGACAATTCGCGCGGTGATATCCTCCATAGCCAAAAGAATGATCCGCGAGCCCACATCTTTCCGAAAAATCTGTCGGGCGTTGAGAAGCATGGTCTTCTTCCCGATACCGGGAAAATCATGCTCCACTTCATAACCGTTGAACACGGCTTCATCGGGAAGAATGCTCTCGAAGAGGGTCCGGAGTTTGGGAATATCCCATTGCCCGTCCCCCAAGTCGCAGATGAAGTTCCCGATGGTTTCCTCGGGGGTCACCTTAAAGGTAGCGAAAAAACTTCGGTTGGCGGTGAGGACCAGCAGGTCGGAATCCAGCACCACCAACGGCTCCCGCACGGTTTCCACGATGTTCTCGGCATATTCCCGGGCGCCCTGGATTTTTGTTTCCAACAACTTCCGCTGGGTGATGTCCTGGAACGTCACCACGGCGCCGACAATCTTCCCATCCCTCTGTTGGGGCACGGACCAGTACTCCGCGGGAAAACTCACGCCGGCGGCTCTCCAAAGCACCTCGTTCTCGATGTAACATTCGCTGTTTTCCCTAAAAGTTCGGGAAATAGGGCAGCTCTCCTCGCTATAAACAGAACCGTCCCGGTAGGAATGATGAATCATTCGGTGCATGTTCTTCCCCAATAACTCTTCCTGGGTCCGATACCTCAGAATGCGAAGAGCAGCGGGGTTGCAAAAGGTGCAGCAGCCGTTGAGGTCGATGCCGTAAACGCCTTCACCGATGGTATTCAGGACCATGTTTACCTTCTCTTCGCTTTCGCGCAGCTCATGGGTCATGGCCCGGGCCAGAAGCAGCGCCTGGGAACGGGTTGAGAGCAGGGAGCGGATCAGGAAGAAAAGTAACAGGGTGACCGCCGCGCCGCCGGCCATGGTGAGCCATACCCCCTGATAAGCAGCGGAGAAGAGTTTTCCTCCGACGCCGGTAAAACGGATGGTCCAGGTTCGCCCGTTGGCTTGAATTCGTCCAGTCAGGAGCTCTTTATGGCTGTTTTTTTTGTCGGCGTCGGAAAGAGTTTCATATAGTAGGGTTTGGGGTGTTTGTTCGATACCGTCGAAAAGCTGAAAATGAATCAAACGTTTTTTATCCTCACCGGAGCGCCCCACCGTTCCCAGCATCAGGTCGCTCATCCGATGGGGGCTGTAGACCCAACCGAGA
Source organism: uncultured Desulfuromonadales bacterium (assembly GCA_903929485.1). GTDB lineage: Bacteria > Desulfobacterota > Desulfuromonadia > Geobacterales > CAIOGM01 > CAIOGM01. The sequence goes on along the minus strand of CAIYUY010000185.1, from coordinate 815 downwards.
AGCGAGGCGCGGCGCTGCGTCACCGTTTCATGGGGCGCCCCTTGGCGATAAACGGGAAAATAGATGAGGGTTCCGCCCTGAACTCCGGCGCCGTCTTCCTGAAGCAGAACAACCTTGCCGGAGAGCGCCGCGGCGCCCGTATCCCGCGCCTGTTCCATGGCCGCCCGGCGGACCGGTTCCGAAAACATATCATAGCCGAAGGCCCGGAGATTGCTGCCGGAAAAAGGTTCCAGGTAGATGATGGAACTGTAGAGTTCCCGATCGCCGGCCGGCCGGACCGCATATGTCGGAAAACCTTCCCGTTGCAGTTCGCGGAGATGTCGGGCAAACTCTTCCCTGGGAATCAGGATCGAGAAACCGAGCCCCTGAATACCGGGGAGCTCTTGCTCAAGCTTCTGGTTGCGGGCGAAAACACGCCACTGCTCCCGCGTCACCACCCCCGATGCGTCGAAAAAAGCGGCGCCGCTCCGGAGGAGGCGAGTATGGTCCTCAAGCCTGTCACTGATTTTAGCTTTAATCTCGTCGCACTGGGCGGTGAGTTCCAGCATGACGGACCTGTCCACGCCGGATTTCATCTGCAGTGACACCGCGGCGGTAACCGCAAACCCCGCAGCCAGCAGCAGCCAGCCGTAACGATTTTGCCGCGAGGCGCCCACGGCGTTGTCTGACCTGGATGGAGCGCCGTTTAATATTTCGGTTTTCATATATGACTCCGGGTTGGGCGCCTCCGAGCGGGCGCCCCTGCTCTCGCCGCTCATCCGGATCACCCCACGGTGCGCACGGCGCAGCTCATTAGCGCAAAACTATATATAAAT
>CAIYUY010000184.1 GCA_903929485.1 uncultured Desulfuromonadales bacterium | reverse complement strand
GCGTCATCTCCGGGTTGACGGAGGCCTTGTCCGTGATGAGCGTTCCCACCTCCGCCACGTCCATCCCCAGGGTGGTGGCAAGAGTGGTTATCATGGTTCGCTTGAAAAGGGAGTACCCCGGTTTCAGCAAGTGCTTCATGGAGGGGGACAGAGTGGGGGACAGAGGGGGACAGAGGGACGCCCTTGATTTTAGGCGTTTCTCCTCCTTTTAATTCTGGCTACCGCCTTCACCATGAATGTCATTGGTGACGTCTATTCGGTATTGCCTCAGAAACGCACGAAATCAAGGGCGTCCCTCTCTTCCCAGAAACGCACGAAATCAAGGGCGTCCCTCTCTTCCCACAGAAACGCACGAAATCAAGGGCGTCCCTCTCTTCCCAAGGGCGTCCCTCTCTTCCCAGAAACGCACGAAATCAAGGGCGTCCCTCTCTTCCCTCCGAAATCAAGGGCGTCCCTCTCTTCCCTCTCTTCCCCTCTCTTCCCGCGCGATAAAACACAAAAAAGCCCCCGATCTCTCGGAGGCTCTTTAATTTCACCGGATGCTTTCGGTCTTCAATTTGGCGTCCCCTACCGGATTTGAACCGGTGTCGCCGCCGTGAAAGGGCGGTGTCCTGGGCCGGGCTAGACGAAGGGGACTTATTGGTTCAACTGCGCGGCGGACTTCAATATATACCCCAATGAAGAGGTCAGCGTCAAGAAATATTTTACCCAAATAAAAAGCGGATACTTCACTTCGTTCAGGATGATTCATCCTCTGCGTCCACGGCCGGCGCCGCGGCTTCCTCAAAAAGCGCCCCGATCTCTTCCGGGGTGAAACTCCAGATCTCCTTGCAAAAGGCGCAGGTGACGGTGATCCCGTCGTCACGCTGGGCCAGCTCCTCCAGGGCTTCCCTCCCCTGAGTCAGGAGCGCCTTCTCCCCCTTTTCCCGACTGCAACTGCATTTAAAGGCGACCACCCGTTTTTCGATGATGTCATAGGGGATACCGGCAAAGAGAAGATCCAGGAGCTGCTCCGGTGTGCCGCCGCCACGGAAATGCTCCGAGAGGGTGGGGAGAGTCCCGATCCGCTCCATGAGAAGATGGATGACCTCCTCGTCCTGGGGGGGGAGCGACTGGATCAGAAAACCGCCCGCCGCCCCCACGGAGCCGTCCTCTTCAACATAGACCCCCAGCCCAACCGCCGAGGGAATCTGTTCAGATTCGGTGAGGTAAAGGGCAAGGTCTTCGCCAATCTCGCTGGAGACCAGCTGGACGGTCCCCTGATACGGCTGCTTCAGCCGCAAATCCTTGGAGACCGTGAGGAAACCGGCCCTCCCCAGCGCCCCGGCCACGTCGATTTTCCCCTTGTTCAGAGGGAGATCCACCGCCGGATTTCCCACGGTGCCGGCCACCGCGCCGTTACTCTGAGCCTCCACAAGAATCTTTTCCAAGGGTCCGTTCCCTTCGAACTTCAACGCCACCCGCTGGTCGGTCTTCAAAAGCGCCCCCATGAGCGCTCCGGCGGTGAGAGCCCGCCCCAGGGCAGTGGTGGCGGTGGGGAGGGTACCGTGCCGACGAGCTCCTTCCGCAACCATCTCCGTGGTGATACAGGCCAGCCCCCGGACGGTTCCGTTCTTCGTCATGATGCGTACCAGATAGTCGGTCATATGATCCCTTTTTCGTTCACGCCTACCAGAGCCGCGACAGTTTCAGGCCGTAATAACCGGCATCCAGAGCCGGCTGAACAGTGACTCCCAGATAGGGACGGGTGAAGATATAGCTGCTGCCGATACCGATGGCGGCGCCGGCAACCACATCCCTGGCGTAGTGCTGATCAGACTCCACCCGGCTGTAGGCGACGAAAGAGGCCAGGGCATACGCCGGAACGCCATACTCCCAGCCGTACCGATTCCGCAGGTACTCCGCCGACATGAACGAAATGGAGGCGTGACCGGAGGGGAAGGAGTGCTTGCTCCCATTGGGTCGGGTGGCGTCCACCGTGTATTTGAGGAGATAGGTCACCCCGGTGGAAAGCGCCGCGGACTCAATCAGTTGCAGGGCGCCCGGCTTATCCCGGCGGTAAAGAGTCATGCCGCCTGCCGCCACGGGGAGAGCGATCTGGAGCGCGTCGCCGGCAGCCTCGATGGCGTCACCGGCCAGGGCAGGAGTTCCGGCAAGGGTGGCAAGAAGCAGGAGAAGAGCGCACAACGACCATCGACAGTTGAACATGAATACCTCACTCAATAATTTTTTCACAACTATCCAAACCGACCAGCCAGACGTAGGGGACCATTCCGTAATTCCAGGCCAGGCAGAGCCGCCGGTAACCGGCAAAGAGGAGCGCTTCACCATCACGACAGAGGACGATGGGGGCAGGAAGAGTCAATTCACCTTCCCGCTGCAGCGCCTCTTCCATCTTGGTGTAATTACGCCGGTAACCCCGTTTTGCCCGGGCCAGCCAGCGGCTGTAATCATCGTAGGTATGGTAGGAAAGGGCCACCGGCATGCCGGAGATCCGGTCCGAACGGGGATAGGGCTCCAGCTTTCCCGCCTGGAAGGAGGCGCAAAGACCCTCCCACGTTACCCCCAGGCGACGATAAAATTCCTGCTTGGCGGGGTGATTGAAAAATTCCCATGCCTCGCCGGCAAGCTCCGGCTTCACCCACCCTATGGCCAGCGTCGCTTCCGACCGCATCATTTCACCGTAACCTTTCGCCATAACTTTTATCATGAAACCGTATCCGGTGTAAAGACGGACGCAACTCCTTTCTTTTCTCTTCCCCCCGTCTGTGTCACAATCCCCCCATGGATATCATCACTACTCATATCAACGCCGATTTCGACTCTCTCGGAGCCATGGTCGCCGCCGAAAAGCTCTATCCCGGAGCGCTCATGGCATTTTCCGGATCCCAGGAAAAATCGCTGCGAGATTTTTTCACGAAAACCGGCGGCTACGGTCTCCCCCTGACCAGAGCCAGGGATCTGGATCTCTCCCTGGTCACCCGTCTGATCATCGTCGACTGCCAGCATTCGGCCCGCATCGGCCGGTTCGCCGAAATCGTCCGACGCCCCGGCCTGGAGGTGTTGGTCTATGACCATCACACGGAGATAACGGGGGACTTCATCCCCGGAGGAGGGATGATCCGGGAGTGCGGCTCCTCCACGACAATTCTCGTCCAGCTCCTGCGGGAGCGCGAGATCCGGGTCTCGCCCACAGAAGCGACCATGATGATGCTGGGGATCTACGAGGATACGGGGAATTTGACTTTTCCCTCCACCACCGTGGATGATTACCATGCCGCCGCCTGGCTCCTGGAACGGGGGGGGCGGCTGACGGTGGTGGCGGACTCCATCTCCCAGGAACTCACCGCCCTCCAGATCTCCCTCCTCAACGATCTCCTGGGGTCGCTCCACACCGTCACCGTGAACGGGGTGGACATCGCCCTGGCTCACGCTTCGGTGGAATACTATATCGGCGACATCGCGGTCCTGGCGCACATGATGCGGGACATGGAGAATCTCCAGTCCCTCTTTCTGGTGGTGGACATGGGGAACCGGGTCTATCTGGTGGGGCGGAGTCGGATACCCGAGGTGGATGCGGGGGAGATTCTCAGGGAGTTGGGAGGGGGTGGGCATGCCACCGCCGCCTCGGCCACGGTGAAGGAGCTGACACTCTTTCAGGTCATCTCCCGGCTAAAGGAGCTTTTCCGGGAAAAGGTGAATCCCCTCAGGACGGTGCGGGAGCTGATGTCGGCCCCGGTAAAGTCCCTTCCCGCCACCAGCACTCTGACCGAAGCCCGGGAACTGCTGGTGAAGTACAACATCAACGCCATGCCGGTGCTGCGGGACGGAGCCATGATCGGGATCATCTCCAGCCGGGTCGTGGCCAAGGCACTGTTCCACGACCTGGGCCACCTCCCCGTGACCGAATACATGTATACCGAGTTCCTCCGAACCACTCCGGAGAGCCCGCTGGCGGAGGTGCGTGACTATATCGTCGGTCATAACCGGCGTTTCGTCCCGGTCTTCCAGGGGGAGGAACTGGTGGGGGCCATCACCCGGACCGATCTCCTCCGCTCCCTCCAGAAGGGGGTCACCAGTGACGGCGCGGTGCGGGATCTGGACGGTCTCCCGGCCCACACCCGGGGGCTGGAAAGCCTCATGATCAAGCTCCTCCCCCAGAAACTGCTTCGGCTGCTGCGGGATTTGGGAAAGGTGGGGGACGAACTGGAGCTCCCGGTCTATGCCGTGGGAGGATTCGTCCGCGACCTCCTCCTGGGGAACGAGAACTCCGACGTGGACATCACCGTGGAAGGGGACGGCATCCTCTTCGCCGAAACCTTTGCCGCCCGATTTCCCTGCCGCGTCAGAAGCCACACGAAGTTCGGCACGGCGGTGCTCCTCCTGGACGACGGCTTCAAGGTGGACGTGGCCAGCACCCGGCTGGAATACTACGAGACCCCGGCGGCCCTCCCGGTCGTGGAGCGGTCGTCATTGAGAATGGATCTCTCCCGGCGGGATTTCACCATCAATACCCTGGCCCTCAGGCTCAACACCCCCTCCTTCGGGACCCTGGTGGATTTTTTCAGCGCCCAGCGGGATCTGCGGGACAAGACCATCCGCGTCCTGCACAACCTCTCCTTCGTGGAAGATCCCACCCGGGTCTTTCGCGCTGTTCGCTTCGAGCAGCGGCTCCGGTTCCGGATCTCCCCTCACACCGAGAGTCTGATCCGGAACGCGGTGAAGATGAACTTTCTGGACAAGCTGGGGGGGAAGCGTCTTCTCACCGAGCTGATCATCATCCTCCGGGAAAAGGAACCGCTCCAGGCGGTGGAGCGGATGAACTCCCTGGGGCTTCTCCGGTTCATCCATCCCCGGCTCCAGTACACCCCGGAGATGCAGCGGGTGCTGGGGGAGAGCCGGGTCATGATAAACTGGCTCCAGCTCCTGTATCTCAGGAGCCCGGCGGTGGAACAGTGGGTTGTCTATCTCCTGGCCCTGACGGTGGAGCTGACCCCCGAAGAGTTCCAGGCGGCGGCGATTCGCCTGGCCCTGGTGGAGCAGAGTCGGTACAGGCTCCGGGAAGTCAGACAGAAGGGGGAGGAGATCCTGGCGATCCTTCAGAAACAGTATGCCCGGCATAAGCCGCTCCCCAACAGCGATCTCTATCGCCTTCTCCACGACCTCTCCCTGGAGGTCATCCTTCATCTCATGGCGAGGACCCTGCTGGACGACGTGCGGCGCGCCATCTCCACCTATGTCACCCACCTGCGCGATGTGGTCTGCCTCCTCACCGGGGAGGATCTCAAGAAGCTGGGGGTTCCCCCGGGACCGCT
>CAIYUY010000183.1 GCA_903929485.1 uncultured Desulfuromonadales bacterium | reverse complement strand
TCGATTTTCCGTTCATGGTTCGACAGGCTCACCACGAACGGAAAATAAGGCGGTTATTAAACCTGAATCCGTTCGCCCTGAGCTTGTCGAAGGGTGAACGGGTTTCTGTCGGGTATGTTCTTTGTCGCGAATCACCTAAACTGACATGGGTGTTGCTTTCGGTCGCGGGAAAGGAGCTTCACATGCGCACGTCATTGATGATCATGCTGGGTATCGTCTGTTGGTGCTGTCCCGTGTTGTCACTCCATGCCGCTCTGACGATCTGGGCCAACAACGGTGAAGACAAGGTGACCCGCGAGGAGCTGCGGGCAACACGCAGCTCCACGGCGGTTTACAACTCGACCTGGGACGGCGCCACCGTCTCCCTGTTCGGGGCGCGTAATGAGGTGGTGGCCTTCAACCTTCTCCTTGAATCGCCCGCCGTGGCGAGCAGCCATGTTCGGGTTCAATTCAGCCGACTCAATGGACCGGGGGGGGCAACCATTGCTTCAAAAAACGCCACGGGGAACGGCCTGTTCGATTGGACCGGCCGTAACATCGAACTGTTTTACGTCCGCTATCTGCAGATCCGGGGACTTAGCCGATTGGGGTATGATAACTACTACGACGAGCGGCATGTTCCGGAACGGTTCCGACGCCCCCATCTGGGCTCCCTGGCCAACGCCGACAGCGGCTGGGCGGATCGGCCTGATCATGACAAGTATTACCCGGATATAGCCGTGCCGCTGGAAGCGCAAGGTCCCTTTACGGTGGCGGCGGATACCAGCCAATCCGTCTGGTGCGATATCTACATCCCCAAGACGGCCACTCCCGGACTGTACACGGGAACCATCACGGTCACCTCCGACGGAGATCCCCCCCGGCAGGTTCCGGTGGCCCTGGGGGTGCGGAACTTTTCATTGCCCGATGAACCGAACTCCCTGACCATGCTCTACATGGGAGAAGGGGAGGTGAATGAGCGGTATTTGAATCAAAGCTGGACCATCCCCGGCACTCCGCTCTTTTATCAATCCCTGGCGATCATCGATCGACATGCGCAGATGGCCCATCGCCACAAGTTATCCCTCATTGGAGCTGACGGCGGAACCATTGACCGGATGGATGACGCCTGGACAGACCGGCTGAGCGGCGCGCTCTTTACCTCGCCCCGTGGCTACGATGGGCCCGGCGTGGGGGTGGGTAACAATGTCTACTCCATCGGCACCTACGGCAGTTGGAACGGACTATGGGATTCCACCAGCGAGACCTCAATGCGGGGGGGGACCGATGCCTGGGTCAACTGGTTCACCGGTAAGGCGTTTTCTACCCCTACCGAATTCTTTCTGTATCTGATGGATGAATCCTCCGACTATGCCACCCAGGAGAAGTGGTCTCGCTGGATCAACAACAATCCGGGACCGGGACAGCGGCTGATGTCTCTGGCCACGATCTCCGTCCCAACAGCCCTGGAAAAGGTTCCTTCCCTGGATATACCCTGTTCACCGGCGAAGTTCGGGATCAGCGATCTCTGGCAAAAAGCGGCGGATCAGACCCTGGCCGCAGGGAGCAAACGGCTCTATTCCTATAACGGCATGCGCCCTGTCACGGGGATTTTCATGACCGAGGAGGATGGCGTCGGCTTGAGGATGATTCCCTGGGGGCAGTTCAAAAAAGGGATACAGCGCTGGTTCTATTGGGAATCGACCTATTACGTGAATTATCAGGCCTATGGTTCCTCCAGCCCCATGGCCCGTGGTAATCTGTTTCAGCAGGCCCAAACCTTCGGCGTATTCGGAGGGAGTGATCCCGTGCAGGGAGAAACGGGGAGTCAATACTCCAATGGTGACGGCGTGCTCTTTTATCCCGGCACCGATCTCCTGTATCCGGCCGACAGCTACGGTCTGGCCGGGCCGATTGCTTCCCTCCGGTTGAAATACTGGCGCCGTGGCATCCAGGATGTGGATTACCTGACCTTGGCCAAAGCCGTCAACCCCACGCGGACGGCGGAAATCGTCGCCGCCATGGTGCCGAAATTTTACTGGGAATTCGGCGTGACAGATGTTTTTGATCCCACCTATCTCTATTCGGATATCAGCTGGTCCACGAATCCCGATGTCTGGGAGGGTGCGCGGGCCGAATTGGCCGACATTATTGAAAAGGAAAGTACCGGTTCGCTCTTTCTCACCGGCAGTGTGACCTATAACGGTTCACCACTGGGAGGAGTCGTGATGAACGGCCTTCCCGGAAATCCGGTGACGGGCGCCTCGGGAGCATACACCTCCCTGGTGAAGTCGGGGTGGAGCGGAACGGCCACCCCCACCTTGAGCGGTTACAGCTTCACCCCCGGGAGTCGGACCTCTGCCACTGTCACCGCTGATCAGGGCGGGCAGAATTATGCGGCCAATGACCTCACCTACACGATCTCCGGTGTGGTGACCATCAACGACTCCGCACGGGAAGGGGTGGTGATGAGCGGTCTCCCCGGCAATCCGGTGACGGCTGCTTCGGGCGCTTATACCGCCATGGTGAGTTCCCGGTGGAGCGGCACGGTAACGCCCCTTATCAACGGTTACAGCTTCAATGACGCCGGCCGGGCCTATACGAATCTGCTGACCGGCGTTGTTGATTGGAACTACCTTTTCGGGGCGGCAGTGCAGCTGGTTTCGCCGGCCACCGAACTGTTCCCCACGACAACTGACCTGTTGGCGACCTCCAGGTACGAAGACATCGTCTTCTTTGCCACCAGGGGTGATCTGGGGGGGACGCTTCTTCTCGACCGTCAGCGAAACGTCACCATGCTGGGCGGCTATGATGGTTCTTTCATTTCCAGTACAGGGATGTCGGTCATCAAGGGGGAGCTTATTGTCGGCAAAGGGAGTCTGACGGTGGGGAATATCATTATACACTGATGATATCATGGCGTCACATCCGGGAAGTACGGCGGCCTGCCCGCCAATAACTAACTTTTAAGCTTAACCATTTGTATGTTTTAAATATTCTAGTGCCAAGGCATTTTTCTTGCGCCCCCCATTCTCAAGTTATCAGGTGATTTGCCGCGGGGCGGTTTTCGCCGGTCGGTGGTTACTGCTTGCGGAATCGATTGAAAAAATGGTAGGTTGACATCGTATAATCCCGCGGAGTGAGCTGATCGAGGAGGCGGCATGTTTCTTGTTTTTATGGCGACTGCCGCTCAATGGTACGAGGCTCAACGTACTGGTTTCGGTACGGAGTTTTTTTTAAGCCGCGGAAAAACTGCATCGCATCGGTTGCCCGTAATCCCAAAAAGGAAAAATCGGCCGATGACATCTAAAGTATGAGGATAAACCGCATGTCCAAGACACTGTCTTCCGTACAATCAGGTTTTAAAGCGTGGCTCGGCAAGGATGCAATGGCTTCCGTTGTCGTTTTTCTGGTGGCTCTGCCGCTCTGCATGGGTGTCTCCATCGCCTCCGGTGTGTCACCTACATCGGGGCTGATTACCGGTATCGTCGGAGGAGTCGTTGTCGGGTTCCTGGCAGGTTCACCGTTTCAGGTGAGCGGCCCAGCCGCTGGTCTGACGGTACTGGTGTGGCAATTGGTACAGCAGCACGGCCTGCCGATGCTGGGTGTGATCATTCTGTTAGCGGGAGTGCTCCAACTTACCGCCGGCCTGCTCAAATTGGGGCAGTGGTTTCGCGCGGTTTCACCCGCCGTTATTCACGGCATGCTGGCCGGGATCGGGTTATTGATTCTGACCGGGCAGTTTCACGTCATGCTTGATAGCAAGCCCATCGGCAAGGGGATCGACAATCTGCTGGCTATTCCTAAGGCGCTGAACAATGCCGTAACCAATGGCGGCGCTCCGCTCCACGCACTCTACATCGGTATCTTGAGTATTTCGGTTATGGCCCTGTGGGGCGCATACGCGCCAAAAAAACTCAAGGTCTTGCCCGCGCCGCTCATCGCCGTTGTGATTGCGGTAATTGCCGCGGCATATTTCAAGCTCAAGATCAACTACGTTATTGTGCCGGACAATATCTGGTCGGTGATGCAATTCCCGACTCTCCAGAGTCTCACCCATCTGTTGGAAACACCAATCCTGATTGCCGCGGTCTCGGTAGCGTTCATCGCCAGCGCCGAAACGCTGCTCTGCGCCAGCGCCGTTGACCAGATGCACCAGGGAGAGCGAACAAAGTATGATAAGGAACTGACTGCACAAGGGGTCGGTAACATCATCTGCGGAGTTCTGGGCGTCTTGCCCATGACAGGAGTTATCGTTCGCTCCAGCGCCAACATCGAAGCCGGTGCAAAAACCCGCGCTTCGGCAATTTTTCACGGGTTATGGCTGTTGCTGTTCGCCGCGGTGCTGCCGTTCACGCTCCGCTATATCCCGGTCTCCAGTCTTGCCGCCGTGTTGGTGTTCACCGGTTATAAGCTTGCGTATCCGAAGGCTGTGCCAAAGCTTCTTGAGTTCGGCAAGAGCGAAGTGGCTATTTACGCAGTGACCATTTTTGTCATAGTTGGCGCCGATCTGCTCAAAGGGGTGGTCCTGGGGTTGCTGCTATCGCTGTTCAAACTGCTCTATGTATTCTCGCAACTGGATATCGAATACAGAGATGATGTGGACAAAAACTCGGTACACCTCCGACTGACCGGTTCCGCCACCCTGATTCGCCTCCCCATGCTTGCGGCTGCGTTGGAACAGGTGCGCTCCGGAACAGATGTTCACGTGCACCTTGATAAACTTGATTACATCGATCACGCCTGTTTTGACCTGCTGGCAAACTGGGAAAAACAGCATGAAACGACTAATGGAACTCTGACAATAGAGTGGGACGAGCTGTCCAGAAAATTCCACCAACGTCGCAGTGGCGCTCAAAAAGCAGCAATTAAAATCAAAACTTCCGCGTTGAAACCTGCAAAGGAGAGGTAACTATTCAGTTGACCGATCGTCATTTCCCATGGAGACAGTCTTGCTGGTCGAAAGGGAAAGTGTGGGTGGAAATTGTCGAGGGCGCTGTTTACGGCTGATGCTCCGTCGTCAGTTCCCTGGTTCGTTCCAACAGAAAATCCACGAAGGCCCGATTGGCTCGCGAAAGGTAGGCATTTTTCTTCCAGGCAATTTCCAGATCCAGATACAAAGGCGGGTCAAATGGAACCGCTACCACTTGGGAATCCTCCGTTACGACCATCCGCAGAAAAGTCGAAATCCCCAACCCTCCCTTGACCAGTGACTTAACCATGGTGAACAGATTGGTCTCGAAGACAATTTTTGGTGCGCCGCCACTTTCCTTGAAAAGTTCCGTGAACAATTCACGCAGGTAATACCCCTCCTTATAGAAAACAAGAGGTTCAGCCATAAATTCGGCAATAGTCACCGCGATTCGTCCCGCGAACTTGTGGTCAGGGAGGACACAGACCACTAACTCCTCCCGCAGAAAGTGTCTGGACTCCAGCTCTTCCGGTATGGTTCTACTGGCAATGACCCCCATATCAATCTCGCCGGCGCTGATCATTTTTTGAATACGCCAAGCACCCTCCCCGAATACGGAGAGACGTAGCCGCGGGTAGCGTCGGGCAAACGCACAGATGATGTCCGGCAGGAAATAGGCGCTAATCATGGGAGGAACACCCACCCGGACCTCGCCGGCGGCAAGGCCGCGTAGATCGGCCATTTCCTGGCGAGTTGCCTCCAGATCGGCGAGGAGTCGTCGGGCGTGGTCGTGGAAGATTTCACCCTCGGCAGTCAGGGTCGCCTTGCGATCCTGGCGGTTGAACAGGGTTAGCTCCAGTTCCTCTTCCAGACTTTTGATCGCCATGCTGACAGAGGGCTGGGCCACGTGGAGCTGCTCAGCCGCCCGAGTAAAGCTCCCCTGCTTCACAATCGCCACAAAGAACCGGAGGTGTCTGATATCCATGATTTACTCCATCCATACGATAAAGCTATTGCTCATATAAATAACATATATTTTTCTTATTGCATGCATGGTGCTACTGTTGGTCACTACGGAAACTCACGAGAGGTTGCACCATGCATGGGGACAACATCGAACCAACTCAACCTGTTCCGGCCCTGGGGCAGATCCGGAGCGGCACCAGCGCCTACCGGCGGACCAACCTGTCATTTTTTGCGGCGGGATTTGTCACCTTTGTGACCCTGTACGATATGCAACCACTCCTCCCTGAGTTTTCCCGTGAGTTCGGAGTATCGCCGGCGCTGGGGAGCCTGCCGCTTTCAATCTCGACGGCTACGCTGGCTATTGCCATGCTTTTCGCCGGGACCGTCTCGGAGACGTTGGGGCGCAAACAGGTTATGACCGGGGCTCTCTTGCTGACGTCGGCGTTGGCCCTGCTCACCGCTTTCAGTAATGGTTTCGCCTCGCTACTCGCCCTCCGTTTTTTGCAGGGGCTGGTGCTGGCAGGGGTGCCGGCCGTAGCCATGGCTTATCTGGGCGAAGAAATGGACCGCGCCGCTCTTAGCGCCGCCATGGGGCTCTACATCAGTGGCAATGCCGTGGGTGGGATGACGGGACGGATCTTCACCGCGGCAATGACGGATCTGGTGTCGTGGCGGGCTGCTCTTGGGGTTATCGGCTGCTTTTGCCTGCTGCTCACTACCTTATTTGCACGAAGTTTGCCGGCGTCCCATCTGCCGCGGCGTCCGTTCGCTACCCGCTACCTGTTTACGTCGCTGTTTCGACACGTAAAAGATCCGGGACTTCTTAGCCTGTACGGTGTGGCATTTCTGGTTATGGGGAGCTTTGTGACCCTCTATAACTACCTGACATTCCGTCTCATGGCTCCTCCCTATCTGTTCAGCCAGTGGCATGTGAGCCTGCTCTTCCTTGTTTATCTGCTCGGCTCGTTAAGCGCCACCATAATGGGACTTTTAGTCAATCGTTTCGGTCGTGCACCGTTACTCCGGATCTCGCTGTGGGCCATGGTTGGCGGGGCGCTCTTGACCCTGTCCGCCGAGTTAACACTGATGATCATGGGAGTGACCATCTTTACGGGGGGGTTTTTCGGCGCCCACACGGTTGCGTCCAGTTGGGTCGGGTGCCAGGCAGAGACATCTCGGGCACAGGCATCGGCACTCTATCTGTTTTTCTACTATCTCGGGTCGAGTGTTGCGGGAACCGCGGGCGGTGTTTGTTGGTCTCACGGAGGGTGGCCGGTAGTAGTGGGATTAATTGTAGTACTGTTAGCACTGGCCCTTGCTGTTTCCTGTTTTCTCCCAGGCTTTTCCGTCCGCAGACAGACATTGCCGGCCACGGTGGAATTCCCCGCAGAAATCCGTCCACCCTTCGACAAGCTCGGGGCGACGGATTAAGGTTTATAACTTACTTCAGCTCCGCACGCCTTGAAGAGACATGAGATGGCGTCCCACCCAGTTTTTGGAAAACTGATAGGCCGTCCGTCCGCACCGTTTGCTTTTGTCGTGGGACCATTGGATGGCTTCCTGATCCAGTTCCACCGTCAGGGGGATATCGACCTTTCTCTGGCGTGCTTCACGGGTTACGCAGAGCCGCACCGCTTCAAGGTACCGCTCCTGGGAGAACGCATAGAAGGCGACCCAGAGGCCGAACCGATCCGACAGAGAGACCTTTTCTTCCATGGCCTCGCTCTGCTGCAGCTCTCCCCTGACGTATTTGCCGCCGATATGGTCGGATTCATATTCGGGGAGGAGGTGGCGGCGATTGGAGGTCACATAAATCAGGACGTTTTCGGGTGGTGAATAGACCGCCCCGTCCAGGGCGCTCTTGAGCATCTTGTAACTGAGTTCACCTACCTCGAAGGTAAGGTCGTCGCAGAGGAGGATGAAGCGGTAAGGCTGTTCCTCCACGGCGTTGAATATTTCGGAGAGGTAGATCAGGTCTTCTTTTTCGATCTGGATGATACGGAGCCCCTTGGGGGCGAATTTGTTCAGCAGAGCCTTCACCATGGACGATTTGCCCGAGCCCCGGGCGCCCCAGAGGAGGGCGTTATTGGCAGGCAGACCGGAAAGGAACTGGCGCGTATTGAGGGACATCACCTCTTTTTGCTCATCCACCCCAAGGAGCTCTTCCAGGGTGGTGGTGTCGGTTACCTTCACCGCTTCCAGATAGCCGGAAAAGGAGTGGCGGCGCCAGTTAGCGGCATGACAGGTTGCCCAGTCGACCTTTTTGACGACCTTGGGGAGGAGCATCTCCACGGAACCAAGGACACGTTCCAATTGAGCGACAACTTCGGGTTTCAGGTTGAACATAGGCTTTTTTCCATGGGTGTGGTGGGTCGCGGAGAGGAGACGGACCGACGAAAAATTGTCGGCCCGTCTTCTGTTGTCTCATAACGTATTATTTGTAATCGGGCATTTCGTCGAACTGGAGATACCGGTAGATAGCTGCCTGATTCGCCTCGATCTTGGCCTTATAGAGTTCCAGGTACTGCTCCGGCGTGGGGAGTTTGCCCAGGACCGCTGATACTGCTCCCAGTTCGGCGGAGCCCAGGTAGACACGCGCGCCGTCCCCCATCCGGTCGTCGAAGTTCCGGGTGGAGGTGGAGTAGACGGATGATTTGTCGGGGACGCGGGCCTGGTTCCCCATGCAGAGGGAGCAGCCGGCGATCTCGATGCGGCAGCCGAAGGCGCTGTAGATGGAGAAGTATGCCTCATCCTTCAGTTGCTGCTGATCCATCCGGGTGGGAGGGCAGATCCAGGTTCGGACGGCGGGGTTGAATTTCTGCCCCTTCCAGATCTCGGCGGCGGCGCGGAAGTGGCCGATGTTGGTCATGCAGGAGCCGAGGAAGACATCGTTGATCTCGGTGCCGGCCACCTGGGAGAGGAGCTTGACGTCATCCGGGTCGTTGGGGCAGCAGAGGATCGGCTCGGTTATTTCCGAGAGGTCGATCTCGATGATTGCCGCATACTCGGCGTTCTTGTCCGCCTCCAGCAGGGTGGGGTTGGCCAGCCACTCCTTGGCCGCGTTTATCCGGTTCTGAAGGGTCTCGGCATCCTGATACCCTTCGGAGATCATTTTTTTCATGAGTGCTACGTTGGAGCGGAGGTAGGTCGCCACCGAAGCCGTGGAGAGCTGGATGCAGCCGGCGGCGGCGGAGCGCTCGGCGGCTGCGTCGGTGAGCTCGAAGGCCTGCTCCACGGTAAGGTCGGGAAGCCCTTCCATCTCAAGAATCCGGCCATTGAAGATGTTGATCTTGTTTTTCTTGGGGACGGTAAGGTGTCCCTGTTTGATGGCCCAGTAGGGGATGGCGTTCACCGCGTCACGCAGGGTCATCCCCGGGTTCAGTTTTCCCTTGAACCGGACGAGGACCGATTCGGGCATGTCCAGCGGCATGAATCCCATGGCGCCGGCAAAGGCCACCAGGCCGGAACCGGCCGGGAAGGAGATGCCGATGGGGAAGCGGGTATGGGAGTCTCCCCCTGTCCCCACGGTGTCGGGGAGGAGGAGTCGGTTGAGCCAGCTATGAATGACGCCGTCACCCGGTTTGAGAGCAACGCCGCCGCGCTCGGCGGTGAAACCGGGAAGACTCTTGTGCATCTTCACGTCGGCCGGTTTGGGGTAGGCCGCGGTGTGACAGAAGGACTGCATGTACAAAGGGGCCAGGAACTTGAGGCAGGCCAGTTCCTTAAGTTCGTCGGCGGTCATGGGGCCAGTGGTGTCTTGTGACCCCACCGTGGTCATCTTTGGCTCGCAGGCGGTTCCGGGAAGGATGCCGGTGACGCCGCAGGCCTTGCCCACCATCTTCTGAGCCAGGGAGTACCCCTGGTCATCCTTGGGAATCGGGTTTACGGGGAGGGTGAAAATATCGGTGGCGCCCAGTCCCAAGGCAGCGCGAGCCTGATCGGTGAGGGCTCGGCCGATGATGAGCGGAATGCGTCCGCCGGCCCGGAACTCGTCGGGAACGGTATTCGGGGAAAGTTTGAAGGTGGAGAGGATTTCGCCCTCTTCGCTTTTGATTTCACCGGTGACCGTGTCGATGATGATGACATCACCGGTGTTCAGCTTGCTTACGTCGGTCTTGATGGGGAGCGCCCCGGAATCCTGGGCGGTATTGAAGAAGATCGGGGCGATGACGCCGCCGATAATGACTCCGCCGCTCTTCTTATTGGGGACGCAGGGGATCTCGTTGCCGATGGCCCAGAGGACGCTGTTGCAGGCCGACTTGCGGGAGGAACCGGTTCCCACCACGTCACCCACGAAGGCGACCTGGAAGCCGTCGGCCCGGAATTTGGCGATGGTGCTGTTCCCCTCCGGGAAGCGGCTCTTACCCATGGCCAGGGAGTGGAGCGGGATGTCTGGGCGGCTCCAGGCGTCACCTGCCGGGGAGAAGTCGTCGGTATTGATTTCTCCTTCCACCTTGTAGACTTTAACCTTTATGGCGGCGGGAACGCCGGCTTTTTTGGTGAACCATTCGGCGTTGGCCCAGGAGGTAAGAACCTTTTTGGCGGAGGCATTGCTCTTGGCCAGTTCCACCACCTGAGCGAAGCCATCATAGACCAGGGTCATGCCGGAGAGGGCGCATGCTGCATTTTCGGCCAGGGCCGGGTCGGAGAGCGACTCCACCAGCGGACCTACATTGTACCCCCCTATCATGGTGCCCAGAAGGGCGATGGCATCCATCGGGGTGATCAGCGGCGATGTCAAGGTTCCCTTGACGATGGCGGCAAGAAACGCGGCTTTTACCTTGGCGGAGGGATCGACACCGGGGGAGACACGTTCTTTCAGAAGGTTGAGGAGGAACTTTTCCTCGCCGGCGGGCGGGGTTTCCAGCAGGGTGCAGAGTTGGGCTGTCTGCTCCGGGTTGAGCGGCAGGGGGGGGATACCCTGTGCCTGACGTTCTGCTTCGTGGGCGCGGTAGGCTTGAATCATTGTTACTCCTCCTCGTGATGTGGTGTTAAACAAAAAATCACTATATTTGTCCACTGGTTCAGGCGAGTGACGATTGACACGTATACACCGGTTCCAGGCGCTTTGTCAATCCTATGGTTGTTTCCTTCTGGGAGGGCGTGAATGATCCCTTGATCCGGTTTTTGCCGGTTGCCTTGGTGCGCCTTGGGGGGAGGCTCCGCCACCTTTCGGCGTGGTTTTAGGTGCATTCAATGATGCCAGAATCTCTTCAGTCCAAGGTCGGTCACCATCACAGCATTGGTCGGCGATATATTTGATATCCTCGGGTTTGACTCCGTTGGATTTAATCTGACAGAGTCGGTCCATGAGCTCTTGGGACCAGTAGTACCCCTGGATCTCTTTTTTGCCTTCGACCTCGGTGTAGGTGTAATCACTGCACGGTATTTTGCTTTTCAGGAACTGAGTTGAACAGCCGAGTTTTTGCGAGGCCTGGTGGATATCCAGCATCCCTTCCACCGCCCTTTTCCGGATGATGATCTTGGAGCCGTCCTGTGGCGCCGGAGAAGAGGGTCTGGCAAGCAGTCGGGAGAGCTGTTCCGTAAGATCGCCGACCTCCTCTTTGTTCAGTGAGGATACGCCGAATTTATGTGTCTGTTCTCCCTGGTCGCTGAAAACCCGAAACCGGATGATGGCATCTTCCATACTCCGTCCGGAAAGGCTGACCTGGATATCGCTGCTACTTTCGGAAAAGAGTTCCGCAAACTCCTCATCGCCTTTATCCAGCGCCGTTTCAACCAACTTGGAGCGAAACGGGCCGTCTTCCGGCCTGAAGGTGACATCGGGGGTAAGGTTTTTCAGCAACTCGTTCATGTTCATAATTTCACTTCCCGTACGTATTGATTTGCTCCGACTATCCGCGGCGTTTCTTCTACCGCGGCACTGTATCACAAGAGCGCCTGATTTTCAGTTCTTATCTGCGAACCCGGCGCGATTGGCTCCGTTACGACGATGGTCAATAAATCAGGCCCCAGACTGTCGTCCCGGTCATTGACACTGGGGAGGTAAGCTGGTAGGTTAGCAAAAAATCACTCCGAGGTATCTTCAATGCAGTTCCCCACCATCAACCCGGTATTTCTCCAGATAGGCCCCTTGGCGTTCCGCTGGTACGGGCTCATGTACATCATCGGCTTTGTTGCCGGCTATTTCATCATTTCGGCCGGGGCGCTGCGGCGAAATATTCCGCTATCCCGCGATGACGTGGCCGACCTGATCTTCTCCGTGGCCTTGGGAATCATCCTGGGGGGGCGACTGGGGTATCTCCTCTTCTATAATTTTTCCTTTTACCTGGAGCATCCGTTTAAGGCCATGGCTATCTGGGAAGGGGGAATGTCGTTCCATGGAGGAGTATCCGGGGCCATCCTGGCAGGGTGGTGGTATGTCCGGAAGAAGAGGCTTCCCTTTTTACTGATACTGGATATTAGCGCCATGGCGGGACCGGTGGGGCTCTTCTTCGGCAGGATAGGTAACTTCATTAACGGGGAACTTTATGGCAGGAGTACCCGGGTTCCCTGGGGAATGGTCTTCCCCGGCGGAGGAGCGACTCCCCGGCACCCCTCACAGCTCTACGAGGCGTTTCTGGAGGGACCGCTCCTCCTTTCGATTCTCTGGCTTGTCTCACGAAAAAACCCCAAAAACGGGGTTGTCTTCTGGAGTTTTATCGCAGGGTACGGGCTGTTTCGATCATTCGTGGAGCTGTTCCGGGAGCCGGACGCCCAGATCGGTCTTCTCTTCGGCTCGCTCTCCATGGGTCAAATCCTGAGCCTCCCCATGTTTATCCTGGGGGTGACGATGATCGTTATTACCACCAGGAACAAGGTTTAAGATGATTCGCGGCAAAGAGTGTACCGTATAACATGTTCGGTATCGATTTTCCGTTCATGGTTCGACAGGCTCACCACGAACGGAAAATAAGGCGGTTATTAAACCTGAATCCGTTCGCCCTGAGCTTGTCGAAGGGTGAACGGGTTTCTGTC
>CAIYUY010000182.1 GCA_903929485.1 uncultured Desulfuromonadales bacterium | reverse complement strand
CCGGACCTCCGCCAGGGCGGCATCAATCCCCGTATAGGAAGCGTTGGACTTGGGGGCCGTGGCCAGGTAGGTGACCGCCTGGGCCAGGATGATCCGCCCCTCGGGCATCCCCACCAGTTGGAACCCCTGAAGCGCCGCCACGGCCAACTGGAGTCCCCGGGGGTCGGCGTTGCCGATATCCTCGCTGGCCATGATCACCATCCGCCGGAGAATGAAAATAGGGTCCTCTCCCGCCTCCAGCATCCGGGCCAGCCAGTAGAGCGCACCGTCCGGATCGCTCCCCCTGAGCGATTTGATGAAGGCGGAGATGACATTGTAATGCTCTTCCCCCCCCTTGTCGTACATGAGCGGCTTTTTCTGGAGCGCCTCCCGGGCCGTGATCAGGTCGATGGGGTGCTCTCCGGCCAGGTGGGCCGCCGTCTCCAGGGTGTTCAGCGCCACCCGGGCATCGCCGCCGGCGTGCTCGGCAATGAAGGAGAGGGCCTCGGGGGCGATGGAGAGTTCCCGCCGGCCTAACCCCCTCACCGGGTCCACCAAAGCCCTGCAAAGGATCTCCTGGAGCTCGTCCCGGGCCAAAGGGAAAAGGGTCAGGACCGTGCAGCGGGAGAGGAGCGGCGCGATGACCTCGAAGGAGGGGTTTTCCGTGGTGGCGCCGACGACAGTAAGGAGGCCGCTCTCCACATAGGGGAGAAAAGCATCCTGCTGTGACTTGCTGAAACGATGAATCTCGTCCACGAAGAGAAGCGTCCGCGCCTTGCGGTATTTCCACTCCTCCTCCGCTTCTCGAACAATCTCCCGGATCTCTTTCACCCCCGAGAGAATGGCGGAAAAGAAGACGAAGCGGGAGCGGGTGGCGCCGGCGATGACTTTGCCAAGGGTCGTCTTGCCGGAGCCGGGGGGTCCCCAGAGGATAAGCGACCCCAGGGAATCGGTCTCGATGAGTTTTCGCAGCAGCTTCCCTTCACCCAGGATATGCTTCTGGCCCACAAACTCTTCCAGCGACCGGGGGCGCATCCGGTCGGCCAGGGGTGACTTCCCCTTGGTCGGCTCCCCTCCCCCACCCGTATCGAACAGGTCCTTCATAACCAAACCTCCGGCAACGCATTTCAGACAGGGATTAACGGAACAGGCGATCAAATACATTGACCCGCAACACCCCTATCATGTACTGTTATTCTGTACAGATCAAGGAGGTACAAGGATCATGCTGCAAACTACCTACACCAATGCCAGAGCCAATTTTGCGGGACTCTGTGACCAGGTCACGGAAAACCGGGAAATCGTCCTTATTCGTCGCCGCAAGGGAAACAATGTGGCCCTCATTGCCGCCGATGAACTTCAGAGTCTCGTGGAAAGCGCTCACCTCATGCGTTCTCCCAAAAACGCAGAAAGAGTGCTTTCCGCCTTGGAACGCGCCTTGAGAGGGGAGGGAGAAGCATCATCCCCGGCGTCGCTTAGCGGCGAGATCGGTCTTGAACGGTAACCGGCGGGGATCGGTTTTTCAGTCCGAGTTCCGCGAGGACTTGCGTTATTGGGTGGAGAGTGACCGGAAGATAGCGTTACGCGCCTTGGTTCTGGTGGAAGCAATCATGCGCGATCCCTTCAGCGGCATCGGCAAACCCGAACCGCTGAAATACCTGTCAAACGGCGCATGGTCCCGGCGCCTCACCCAGGAACACCGCATCGTCTATCTTGTACGTGATGATCGCATCGATTTTCTCCAGGCCCGATACCATTATTAATAACGAAAAATCAATGCTGACCATGTGACGATATGGTCCATGTCAAAAACCTCCGCAACCATCCCCACCTCACATCCAATGATCATCTCTGGTGATTTCCTGTTCTTCGTCTGGACGGGTTGATGGAACACAGCAAGTATTCAGGCGCTTGGACGACGCTGGGACTTGATTTCATTTACGATATCCATGACCGACATACCTTTGAAAAGCTGCTCTCGCTCCGTCGTGTAGTTGCCGCTACCCGCTCTGAATTGGTTAAGGAAGCGAATGGTGTCTACGATCCCAACTTCCCGTACAAGAACTTCAGTCGCCCGTTGGTTCAGTTCTACCAAGGGTTGAATCAGTGCGCTCATTTTGTGACCTCCACAACTAGACTCAGGACAGATATGACCTTGCAAGCAAGGCCCGATCGTCAAGCGGACGTTGGAGGCAGCAACAGTCTAGACACTGTCTAGCTTAATGTTTCGGAACCGGTAGTTGTTCAGCACTCAAAAAAATATCGTTCCCGAGGGTATAATCGGAAATACAATGTGTAAAACAATGTCCCAAATAGAACCATTCTTTACGGGAATAGCAACCTATTACGACGGATACCGAGATATTAGGTGAATCACGACAAAGGGTATACCGGCCGGTTGTCATCCTGAGCGAGGCGAAGGATCTGTTTTCAAGCAGCCAAGGACCTTACCACCCCCCAACCCCTCCTAAAACAGGAGGGGAACTAGACCCGAAATCCAAGCAAAAAGAAGAACAGGAATCAGACGCCACAAAATCGTGAAGCTTGATTCCTGTCCGTCTTTGTCCACCCTGTACATCCTGTAAAGGTGTTGTACATCCTGAAAATTTGTTATTTTAATTATACCAATCCGGGAAGGTGAGGAAGCTCCTGCCCTTTCTTATGATACCCCTGGAATTCGTTCACCTGAACCGGCTTGGCGTCCCAGATCTCCGCCGCATATTCGGCGATGCTCCGATCGCTGGAAAATTTCCCCATGCGCGCGGTGTTGAGAATCGCCATCCTGATCCAGGCGTCCTGGTCCCGATAAAGTTCGGCCACCCGTTCCTGACAGGCCACGTAGGAGGTATAATCGGCGCAGAGAAGGTACTGATCGTTGTTCAACAGCGAGTTGACGATAGGGGCGAAGAGGTCCCGCTGCTGGGGAGAAAAGGCGCCGCCGGCTATCATGTCCAGAACCTGCTTCAATTCCGGATACCGCTCGTAATATTCACGGGGGCGGTACCCCTGTTTTTTAAGCTCGTTGACCTCGTCGGTGGTGAGACCGAAGATGAAGAAGTTCTCCTCCCCCACCTCTTCCCGCATCTCCACATTGGCCCCGTCCAGGGTGCCGATGGTGAGCGCCCCATTGAGGGCAAACTTCATGTTACCGGTGCCCGAAGCCTCGGTCCCCGCGGTGGAGATCTGCTCGGAGAGGTCGGAGGCGGGGAAGATTTTCTCCGCCAAGGAGACGCTGTAGTTGGCCAGGAAAACGACCTTGATCCGGCCGGCCACGTCGGGATCGTTGTTCACCAGATCACCCACGGCGCTGATGAGCCGGATGATCAGCTTGGCCATCTGGTAAGCCGGAGCCGCCTTGCCGCCAAAGATAATCGTACGTGGAGTCACGACAGCCTTGGGATCGGCCTTGATCCTGTTGTAGAGGGTGATGACATGAAGGACGTTGAGGAGCTGCCGCTTGTATTCGTGAAGCCGCTTCACCTGACAATCGAAGAGAGAGTCGGGATCAACCTCCACGCCGTTATGCTCCTTGATATAGGCTGCCAACAGGAGCTTGTTATCCCGCTTAACCTTGCGCCACCGGGCGGTGAAGGCAGGGTTGTCCAGCTCCGTCTCCAGACCCCGCAACAGGTCCAGATCGGTCACCCAATTGGCCCCCACGGTCTCGGTGACCAGGGCGGCCAGGGTCGGGTTACACGCCATGAGCCAGCGCCGGGGGGTGATGCCGTTGGTCTTGTTGTTGAACCGCTCCGGAAACATTTCATAAAACTCCCGGAAAACATCATTCCTGATGATCTCGGAATGAAGGGCCGAAACTCCGTTCACCGAGTGACTCCCCACGATGGCCAGGTGAGCCATGCAGACCTTCTTCTCCCCATGCTCTTCGATGATGGACATCCTGGCCAGTCGCCCCAGATCGCCGGGGAAGCGGAGCCGCACCGCGGCGAGAAACTTCTCATTGATATCGAAGATGATCTGAAGATGGCGAGGCAAGAGATTGCCTACCATCCAGACCGGCCACCGCTCCAGCGCCTCGGGGAGGACAGTATGGTTGGTGTAGGCGAAGGTCTTCACGGTGATATCCCAGGCCATATCCCATTCCAGACGCTCCAGATCCAGAAGAACCCGCATCATTTCGGGGATCGCCAGGGCCGGATGGGTGTCGTTCAACTGAATGGCAGCCTGTTCGGGGAGCCGGCGCCAGTCGCCGCAATGCTTGCGGAACCGGTCCATGATATCCGCCAGGGTGGCGGCGGAGAGGAAGTACTCCTGCTTCAGCCGAAGCTCCTTCCCTTCCCGGACGTCATCCGCCGGGTAGAGGACCTTGGAGATGTTCTCGGTAGCCGCCTTCTCCTCCACCGCCCGGATATAATCCCCCCGGTTAAAGAACTGGAGATCGAACTCCCGGGACGCCTTGGCGCTCCAGAGCCGCAGGGTATTGACGGTGCTGGTGCCGTAACCGGGGACCGGGGTGTCATAGGCAAGGGCCACGACCTCCTCGGTGTCCACCCAGTCATGGCGAAGAGCCCCCCCCGCGTCCACGGAGGTCACCACACGACCGAAAAAGCGGATGGGGTGACAGTGCCTCTGCCGGTCGAATTCCCACGGATTACGATAGCGAAGCCAGTTGTCCGGGACCTCCACCTGGGCGCCGTCCACGATCTTCTGGGCGAAGATGCCGTATTCATACCGGATACCGTAGCCGTAGGCCGGGAGAGCCAGCGTCGCCATGGAGTCGAGAAAACAGGCGGCCAACCGGCCGAGACCGCCGTTACCAAGACCGGCGTCATGCTCCTCGTCCACAAGCTCGTCGAAATTGTACCCCAGGGACTCTATCGCCTCGCGAAACTGATGGTAAAGATCCAGATTTATGAGGGAATTCACCAGAGTCCGCCCCATGAGAAATTCCATGGAGAGATAGTAAACCCGTTTGGGATTCTCGCTGTGATAGGTCTGCTGGGTGTCCAACCACCGCTCAACCATCCGGTCCCGCACGGCGTAGGCCAGAGAGTTATAGAAGTCGAAGTTGGAGGCGGAATACTTGTCCTTACCCAGCGAATACTCCAGATGCTCCAGAAACTTCTTGATAATATTCATAAAATCGTCAAGGTCGGCGGCTTCGTTGATCATGTCCACGGGTTCGTTACTCATGCTCTCCTCGGGGCGCGGCTTGCCTGGGGTCACTGCAAATCCATTGGACATGCCGGCGCGGGTATGATAATAAACGGGGACTTTATAGCACAATTCCGGGATAAACGATGAAAAAAAATTGCGCTCTTCGCAAAAGTTCATGATTGGTGATAAACTATGAAAAAAATTGCGCTCTTTGCAAAAGTTCACGATCCGCGCTGCCAGGTCGCGGCCCGTGAGCTGATTCCGTGGCTGGTGGCTCGGGGGTGCGAACCGCTGGTGGAGGCGCATCTGGCCCGCCATCTGGCGTGGCCCAGCGGCATAGCGGACGAGGATATTCCCGGGGAGGCCGACCTGGTGGTAGTCCTGGGAGGGGACGGCACCCTCATCTCCGTGGCCCGTCTGGTGGGGGATCGTCGGGTCCCCATTTTGGGGATCAACCTGGGAAGCCTGGGATTTCTCACCGAGATCACCCTGGACGAACTCTATCCTGCATTGGAGGCCTGCCTGGCCGGGACCTACCAGACCACCGAACGGATGATGCTGCATGTGGTCATAGAGCGGGGGGGAGAGATCATCGCCGAACACCGGGTGCTCAACGACGCGGTCATCAACAAGGGAGCCCTGGCCCGGATCATAGATCTGGAGGCCACGGTGAATGGTCATTATCTGACCACCTTCAAAGCCGATGGCCTCATCATCTCCAGCCCCACCGGCTCCACCGGCTACTGTCTCTCCGCCAACGGACCCATCATCCACCCCTCTCTGGATTGCATCGTCATCACCCCCATCTGTCCCCACACCCTGACCAACCGCTCCATTGTCGTGGACCGGAACGCCGAGGTCACCCTGATCCTCAACTCCCAGCATGAAGATGTCTACCTGACCCTGGACGGCCAGGTGGGGCTGGAGATGAAAGTGGGGGATATCGTCCGGATCATGAAAGCGGTGAGCAAGACCCGGCTGGTGACCTCCGTCAACCGCGACTTCTTCGAGGTCCTCCGAACCAAGCTCAAGTGGGGAGAACGATAAAACGAACTTTATGCTTATAGACCTTGCCATCAAAAATATCGCCATCATCGACACCCTCCGGGTAAGCTTCCAGCCGGGATTTAACATACTCACCGGCGAGACCGGGGCTGGGAAGTCCATCATCATCGACGCGGTTAACCTGATTCTGGGGGGACGCGCCTCGACGGAGCTGATCCGAAGCGGCACGGAAGAAGCCCAGGTGGAGGCGCTCTTCTCTCTCACCGGCGCGCCCGAGGTGACCGCGGAGCTTGCCCGATCGGGAATCGAAACGGACGGAGAACTCATCGTCCGGCGGACGGTGAGCCGTAACGGCAGAAACCGGGTCTATCTCAACGGCGCGCTGGCCACCACGGCCCAACTGGCGACGGTGGCCCCCCGACTCATCAACATCTACGGCCAGCACGAATCCCAGACCCTGCTTCGACTGGCGAATCACCAGGAACTGCTGGACGGTTTCGGCCGACTGGAGCCGCTGCGCAGGGCTTACACCGGAATCCATGCCGAATACCAGCGGCTCGTCACCCAGCTCAGTTCCCGGGAGAGGGATAGCCGGGAAGCGGCCCGCCGGCTGGATCTCCTCACCTTTCAATCCCTGGAGATCTCCGCGGTGGCGCCCCTGCCGGAGGAAGAGCTGGAACTTGAGCAGGAACGTGAACTGCTGGCCCATGCCGAGCGACTCCTCCAGGGGACGAACAGCGCTTTTGCTCGTCTCTACGGTGATGACGAAGCCCTCCTCTCCCGCCTGGGAGAAATTCGCCGAAATCTGGCGGAGTGCGCCGTGGTGGATCCCCGACTGGCCCCTCTGAACGGATCCCTGGGCGAGGCGGCGCTCCAACTGGAAGATACCGCCCTGGCGCTTCGCGACTATGCTGCAAGGGTAGAGGCCGACCCGCGCCGACTCCAGACGGTGGACGACCGGCTCAACGTCATCCGGACCCTGAAACGAAAGTATGGGGCGACCATCGAAGAGATCCTGGCCCTGAAGGTGGAGATCGACCGGGAGCGTGAGACCCTCCTCCATGGGGGTGAAGAACGGGACGGATTGGAACAGCGGCGGGACGAACTGGATGGTGAGTTGCGACGTCAAGGGGGGGAGCTTTCACTCCGTCGCCGCACCGCAGCCACAGGACTGACGGAGGCCATGACCGGCCAACTCCATGACTTGGCCATGAAAAATGCCCTCTTTTTACCCGACATTCAACCTCTTGAAGCGCCAGGCCCCACCGGGATGGATCGGGTGGAGTTCCTCTTCTCCCCCAACCCGGGAGAGCCGCCGCGGCCATTGGCCCGTATCGCCTCCGGCGGCGAACTCTCCCGCCTCATGCTGGCGCTGAAACAGGTTCACCCGGAAAGCGACGTCCCCACCCTTATCTTCGACGAAGTGGATACCGGCATCGGCGGCGCCGTTTCGGCCCTGGTGGGAGAAAAACTCCGGAAAGTCGCAGAAAGTCAGCAGGTTCTCTGCATCACCCATCTCCCCCAGGTGGCGGTCTACGCTCACCACCACTTTCAGGTTCAAAAAAGAGTGGAAGGGGGAAGGACTTCCACCAGCGTGGTAACCCTGGACGAGAATGAACGCATCGAGGAACTGGCCCGGATGTTGGGAGGGGTCACCATTACCGAAACCACCCGGCGGCACGCCCGGGAAATGCTTAAAAAT
Source organism: uncultured Desulfuromonadales bacterium (assembly GCA_903929485.1). Taxonomy (GTDB): domain Bacteria; phylum Desulfobacterota; class Desulfuromonadia; order Geobacterales; family CAIOGM01; genus CAIOGM01. Next base: position 17,246 of record CAIYUY010000182.1, on the reverse strand, counting down.
GTGAAGAGTGAAGGGTGAAAAAGGCGAAAACAATCAGCCTTTCACTTTTCACCATTCACCATTCACCATTCACGCTTTCACGCTTTCACGCTTTCACGCTTTAAAGGAGAACAGATGATCCGCAAGGCCCGCATTGCCGACGTCAAACCTATCCAGAAGCTTCTTACCCATTTTGCATCCCAGGGGGATATGCTCTCCCGCTCCCTGTCGGAACTCTACGAGGCCCTCCGCGACTTCTACGTCATCGAGGAAGATGGCGCCATCCTGGGCGTTTCGGCCCTGCATATCGTCTGGGAAGATCTGGCTGAAGTCCGCTCCGTGGCGGTCTCCGAGAATGCGGGACGCAAGGGGATCGGGAGTCGGGTCGTGATGGCCTGCATTGACGAGGCGCGGGAACTGGGATTGAAACGGATCTTCTGTCTCACCTATAAACCGGATTTCTTCGCCAAATTCGGTTTTAAGCTCGTGGATAAATCCGAGCTCCCCCACAAGGTCTGGGGAGATTGCGTGAAGTGCGTCAAGTTTCCCGACTGTGACGAAAACGCCATGATCCTGGATCTTTGATTCCCGCCGCGGCGTCTCCCTATACGGAGCCTCCCGGCAGCGGACCGTGAAAATCCACCACCAGGGCGGTACAGTCATCCTCGGGAGGTTCGGGAATACCGAACCGTTTCAGTGAGTCAAAGAGAGTTTCCAGGAAGAGAAGGTGATCGGAGTCATCGGTGAGAAGCTCCTGTTTCAATCGGGCCATGCCGAACAGCTCTCCCACCGGATTGGCTGCCTCGATGACACCATCGGTGTAGAGGAGCAGACGATCCCCTCTCTGAAACTGAAAATTCTTCACCTCGATCTCCATGAGGTCAAAAAAGCCCACGGGAGGAGAGGTGGAAGCGAGTTCCATGAGCTCCTCGCCACGGCGGACCAGGGCCGGCGGATGACCGGCGTTGACATAGGACATCTGGAGCGAAGCCGGGTTAATGATACCGAAGAAGAGCGTGGATGAGAAATACTGGTCCACCGTCCGGGAACGATGACTGAAATGCAGGAGAAAAGAGTTGACCTCACGCACCACCGTATAGGGATTGCAGTGCTTCAACGCGGCATGGTGGATGAAACCGTAGATCAATGACATGACCACCGAGGCATGAAGACCGTGACCGGTGACGTCTCCCACAAAGAGCGCCTGCCGCCCGTCCGGCATCTGAATAAAATCGTAGTAATCCCCCCCCAGCATACCGTCTATACGATTTTTAACCCCGATGCAGCACCAACCGCAGGCCGGCGACCCCTTGGGAAAAAGGAGCATCTGGACCTGGCGCGCCAGCTCCAGCTCCGCTTCGTCGACTGCCACCGTCCCCCCCTCCGCAACGATCCCCCCCGGGAGGGTGCTCTCATCATATCTCATGCCGATCCCTCCCTAAGATTGTTGGAGTATACCCTGACTAACTAATTATTAGCACTATTTTTTATCCCGCCGGATCAGGAGCCGGCTCCCCTCACTGAGATTCATCCGGCGCTTCGTGGGAAAGAGACGCCGTCTCCAACAGCGCGGCCGCCTGAGCGGAAGGGAGCGCCTGGACCTCCCGGAGTTTGCGCTCAATGGCCCGGGAACGGACCGCGGCGCTCTCGATGCCATTGCTCGCCTCCTGAAGCTTCTTGGAGGTCTTGTCCAGGATAATTCCGAAGGTGGCGAATTCGCTCTTCACCGCGCCCAGCAGGGTCCAGACCTCGCTGGTCCGTTTCTCGATGGCCAGGGTACGAAACCCCATCTGGAGACTGTTGAGAAGCGCCGCCAGGGTGGTTGGGCCGGTAAGGATAGTTTTGTACTCCCGCTGGAGGGTCTCAAACAGTCCGGGGCGTCGTAGGACTTCGGCGTAGAGCCCTTCAGCGGGGAGAAACATGATTCCGAAGTCGGTGGTATCGGGAGGTGACAGGTATTTATCCCGGATGGACTTGGCCGACTCCCGGACACTCTTTTCCAGCTGCTTACCTGCCTCAGCCACCAACTCCGGATTGCCCGCCTCCTGGGCCTCCAGCAGCCGGAGGTAATCTTCCTGGGGAAACTTGGCGTCCATGGGGAGCCAGACCGTATGGTTCTGAGCCTCATCCCTTCCGGGCAGCTTCACGGCAAACTCCACTCGGCCCGCGCTCCCCTTCTTCGTCGCCACGTTGGTATCATACTGCTCCGGCGCCAGGATCTGTTCCAACAGGCTCCCCAACTGGATTTCCCCCAACGTTCCCCGTGTTTTCACGTTAGTCAGCACCTTCTTCAGGTCCCCCACACCGCTGGCCAGTGACTGCATCTCCCCCAAACCCTTTTGAACCGACTCCAGCCGCTCACTCACCAGCTTGAAGGATTCCCCCAGACGCTGCTCCAGGGTGTGATGAAGCTTCTCATCCACCGTGGCCCGCATCTGCTCCAACTTTTTGGAGGTATCCTCCTGAATGAGCCGCAACTGGCTCTCCACCGTACCCCGGAGCTTGTCCAGCCGCTCTTCCGTGCTCCCGGTAAGACTCTTCAGCTGCTCGGCAAAGGTATCCAGCTGGGCCTTCTGAAACTGAGCAATCTCGATGGTTCTTTTCTGGAGCGACTCGCCGAACTCCTTGAATGAGGCCGACAGCTCCTCGCGACCCTGGCGACTCCCGGAGGAGGCCTCTTCCCGATTGCGCGCCATCTCCTCCCGCAGGGTCCTCTCCAGCCGTTCCTGACCCCGGGCAAGGTGATCGAGACGTGACTCCAGAAGGGGGGCAGGGCGACCGCTTCTGGTGAGGAGAAGCAGAAGGATCGCCACCGCCACGGCGGCAAGGATGAGTGTCAGGATGATGAGGAGTTCGGTCATGGGATTTCCGGTCAGTCGCTACCGCTGTTGAGAAAATTCACGAACGTTTCCGGATTGTGCGGGAGTATCCAAGTAATGGGACAGAGTGCTAGCGGACATTATTTTTGAACATCTGCAGCAGACTCCAACAGCGACTTTGATTCAGGGAGAATTCCTCGCTTGTGAGCGGCGTGTTCAAAAACTCGCTGTAAGCGGGCATGGCAAGCACCTCGGGAGAGTTCAGATTACAAAAACCCATTGACCATTCGGAAAATTCCCTTTCCTCCCGATTCCCCTCAACGAGAATAAGAATTCCGCGATGTCGCTTGTCATCGGAGATTGTTGCAAAGAGCTCTCGCACCGTACTCTCCTCACCTTCCAGGATTTGCATGAAGTTACCATCCTTGTACAGCAGCATCCCTGTTAAACCCAGCCTTGCGTTCTTCTCACGACTTTTTTCCAGCAGTTCGACTAACTCGGCTTGTGAGTATAAATCTACCGCCGAGCTGACATAAACAATAAAAAACATGAAAGTTACCTCCGATTGTTTTTCAAGTGACCACTACTTATCATGCAATCTAAACTCATAAACTATTACAGTCAAAGGAAAACGGACCTGCCTGCGGGTATCGGGAGAGTATCAACCCGTCAACAATAAGCACAAAGGTTATGTTGTTTACTTTGCTTAAAATTTGCTATGATGGCCGCCAACGTCACACCAATCTCACCCGGGAAGGAATTGCCATGAAACGGTATCTCATGCTCGTCGCCATCCTCCTCCTCAGCGGCGTCGCCGCCGCCACGGAACTCCCCACAACCCCCAACGGGATCTCCCTCATCAAGGGATACGGCAGTTGGAAGATTATCTCCCCCTCCCACCGACCCGACAAGGATCAACTCCGGGTGATCCTTGGCAACGACTTGGCGATGGCGGCCATGGCCGGCGGCATCCGCCCCTTCCCCGACGGAACCGTCATGGCCAAGGTGGCCTGGACGACCCGGAAACACCCCAACTTCCCCGCGGCAATGGAGCCGGACCGGTTCGTCCAGGTGGAATTCATGATCAAGGACGCGAAAAAATACGGAGCCACCGGCGGCTGGGGATTCGCCCGTTTCGTGGGGCCGGAGCTGAAGCCCTACGGTAAGGAACCGGGTTTTGTCCAGGAGTGCTTCGGCTGCCATACCCCGGTGAAGGAAAATGACTACGTCTTCACCCACCGACCCGCGTTCCCCCAGTAGGAGCGCGGATGAAAACCCTTATCGACCTGCTGGAGAGCTTTCCCCTTCATGGGAAGCGGATCGCGCTGATTCACCGCACCGGGGTGCGACGGCTCATCACCACCTACGGTGAGCTGTACGATAATGCCCTTCGCTGCGCCTCCCTCCTCCAACACCATGGGGTAAAGCCGGGTGACCGTGTCATCATCCGGGGAGTCAACTCCCCCGCCTGGGTAATCGCCTTCTGGGGGATTCTCGCCCGGGGAGCCGTGGCGGTGCCGGTGGACTTCATGTCCGGCCGGGAGCGGGCCGAGACCATCGCCGGCCTCACAGGGTCGGTTCTGGCCTTCCAGAGCCAAGCCAAGGGAGAAGCTCTGGGGGGAATTCCGGTCACCATCACCATGGAAGAGTTACTCTTCACCCTCCCCCACCACCCTCCGGCGCCGGCCCCCATTCCGGCAACCCCGGCAACCCTGGCCCAACTGGTGTATACATCCGGCACCACCGGCAACCCCAAGGGGGTCATGCTCACTCACGGCAACCTGGCCGCCAATCTCCGGCAGGTAAACGAGCATATCCCGGAGATTGGCCTCGACTACGCTTTCCTCTCCGTCCTCCCCCTGTCGCACATGTTCGAGCAGATCGGCGGACTGCTGGTCCCCCTCTCCCGTGGATCGCGCATCGTCCATCTCCGGACCATCAAACCGTCAGCCCTCATGGAGGCATTCAGGGAGGAGAATATCCGGGCCATGATTCTGGTCCCCCGCCTCCTCCTGATGCTGAAATCCTCCCTGGAACGAAAACTTGCGGCCCACGGCTTGGAACGCCTCTTTGCCCGGTTCCTCGCCGTCACCGCCGGGCTTCCGCTACCTCTCCGCCGACTCCTCTTTTACCCGATCCACCGCTCCTTCGGCCGTTACTTCACCCTCTTCGTCTCCGGCGGCGCCCCCCTGGACGCCGACCTGGCTCGCTTCTGGGGAGGGATGGGGTTCCGGGTTCTGGAAGGATACGGCCTCACCGAATGTTCCCCGGTCCTCACTGCCGCCACGTTTCAAGAGCAGATCCCCGGCTGCGTGGGACTCCCCCTCTCCGGGGTGGAGATCCGGCTGGAGGGAGGAGAGATCCAGGCCAGGGGGCCCAACATCTTCGCCGGCTACTTCGAGAACCCGGAGGCGACAAAGGAGGCATTCACTCCCGACGGCTGGTTTCGCACCGGCGATCTGGGAGAACTGGCGCCGGACGGGTGGCTCCGGATCAAGGGGCGGAGCAAGGAGCTCATCGTCACCGGAGCCGGGGTCAATGTCTACCCCGACGAGATTGAGGCGCTCCTTGCCAAAGTTTCCGGAGTCAGGGAGGCGTGCGTCATCGGCCTGGATCGGGGGAAAGGGGAAACCGTCCACGCGGTCATCATCCCCGACGACAGCGGAAGTAGCGTGGGCCAAATCATGGCCCAGGCGAACTCACTGTTGGATCCGCTCCACGCCATCACCGGCATATCCCTCTGGCCGGAAGAAGAGTTCCCCAAAACCACCACCCTCAAGGTGCAAAAATTCAAGGTCCGGGAACGGCTGAGAACGATGAAGGAGGGGGAAACGAGAGCGGAAACGGATCAGCTCACCGGGCTGGTGGCCCGGATCACCGGCTGCCGGAGAGATGAAATCAGTGAGAACTCTTATCTGATGGCGGACCTGGGACTCACCTCCATCGCCCGGCTGGAGCTGGTGACCGCCATGGAGCAGGAGTTCCGGCTGGACCTGGAAGATACCCTTATTGGCCCCCAGAGCCGACTCCGCGACCTGCGGGAGCTGATCAGAAAACGCGAGCAGCTTGCCCCCCCCCGCAGCAGGTGCCGCTTCTGGACCAACAACAGGCCGGTGAGGCGCTTTCGGCAGCTCTGCGACCTGGCCTTGAACGGACCACTCTTCCGGCTCTTCGTCCGGCTTGAGGTCCGGGGTCTGGAATATCTGAACGGAGTGGACGGCCCGATCTTCTTCATCGCCAATCATCTGAGCTACCTGGACCAACCGTCAATAATGTTCGCCCTCCCTCGCCACCGGCGTTATCGCACCGCCACCGCCGCCTGGGCCGAGTTTTTCTTTGAAAACTTCCACAACCCCTGGCAGCACGCCTGGAAGCGGTTCACCTACGATTACGGAACCTTGGCTCTCAACCTCTTTCCCCTCCCCCAGGGTAGTGGTTTCCGCCCCACGGTGGCGTTCATGGGAAAACTGGCGGACGCCGGCGTCAGTATCCTCCTCTTCCCCGAAGGAGAACGGAGCATCTCCGGAAAGATGCTCCCCTTTCGTCCTGGGATGGGACTCATGGCCAGGGAACTGGGGATTCCGGTGATACCGGTGGGGATCAGGGGAGTGGATACGGTGCTCCCCAGGGGGAAGAAGATCCCCCGACGTGGCACGGTGACGGTGACCTTCGGCCCCCCCTTGCGGTTCACCCTGGAAACAGCGGAAGAAATTATCCGCCGGACGGAAGAAGAGGTATCACGGCTGCTGTAGACCCTTTTTCCTGACCCTTTTTGTTTTTTTCTTCGCTCATCTCATCTATCCTCCTCCCATCCGCACCAAGAAACATCCTGCCCATATTTTAATCAATCTGCTACCTGCAACAGTGATTTAACCACTTAATGACCTTTTCCAGAAGTTATCCACAGAGTTATCCACAGAAGCTGTGCAAAGAGCTCTATCACAGTGTAATTGCAACTAAAAGAACAACTAAAACAATATGTTGGATATTTGCACTTTTCTCTTGACATGTTGATAACTCACCAAAAAACAGGGAGTTGTCAACGTTCTTGCACACTTCTTTCCGCATCGTCGCGTTATTTTACACTTGTATTTTACATGCATAATGATATAAATGATTCAGGAGGGTTCATGTCAATGGAAAAAGAGATCTTTACCTTTAACGAACTCTGCTCTCTGGTGGATCTCCCCGTACGCACGGTTCGCTTTTACATGCAGAAAAGGCTGCTCAGCCCGCCGGAGGGATCTCGCAAGGGAGCCTATTACACCAGAAAACACCTGAATGAGCTGCTGGCCATCAGGGCATGGCAACGGAGAGGACTCTCCCTGGAACGTATCGGTGAACTGCTCAACGAGGGGATTGCCCCCCAGCAGATCCCACCGCCACGTAGTCGCCGACCGGGAGATCTGGAACTCTGGAGCAAACTATTTATCAAGGAAGGATTGGAGGTACACCTGGAACCGACTACGGCGGGCATGTCACCGGAACAGCTTCGGGAATTTTGTCGACGGGTCATGGCGCTGGCTGATGAAATAACCGGAGGAACAGATGAACAGTGAAATTTTTGCCGAACTGAAGGGGAACGGGGACGCGCAACCGGTATTCCAGGGGGTGCGGGTTCAGGCGGAACTGCGCGAAACCCTGGCCATCACCACCATTACCCACACCTACCGTAACGCCGGTTTCCGGAATCTGGAGACGGTCTACACCTTTCCCCTCCCCCTTGACGGCGTACTCCTGGAGATGATGGTAACGGTGGGCAACAAGACCCTCAAAGGGATGGTCCTGCCGAAACGGAGAGCGGAAGAGCGGTACGAGGAGGCAATCATGGACGGTGATGCCCCGGTCATGCTCCGGAACCCGCAGCCGGGGCTTTATACCATGAATGTGGGGAACCTCCTCCCCGGCGAACAGGCCCGGATCACCATCCGCTATGGCTTGTTCCTGCGGTGGCAGGGGGAGACGCTGCGGTATCACCTTCCCACGACCATCGCCCCCCGTTACGGATCGGCGCAGCAAAACGAAATACAGCCGGACCAGGAACCGGAAGTCTCGCTCATGGCGGAAAACCTCTTTACCTTCCGGATGAAGATTTCAGGAACCGTGGCGAAAATGGCCATCCAATCGCCCAGCCACGAGATTGCCGTCACCGGAAGTGACCAGGACGATAGGACGCTCAGCTTGGTCCGAAAATCGGCGGGGATGGACCATGACCTGGTCATCACCGTCAGGCAGCATGAGCGGCAGACAGCTTCCGCCATGGTTACCCGCGATGGTGACGAGTATCTCGTCTGGGGGAGTTTTCAACCCTGGTTCGACCTGGCGCAAGATCCCGCTCCCCGCAGCGTAAAGATGATGGTTGATTGTTCCGGCTCCATGGCCGGCGACGCCATCGCCCAGGTCCGGGAAGCACTGTTGAGGATTCTGGATGAGCTACGCCCTCGGGACTGGTTCAACATCATCGCCTTCGGCGGCGGCGCCAAACAACTCTTCCCTGCCCAAAGGAGGGCCAATCCGGAAGCCCTCACCTCTGCCCGCCATTTCCTGAAGAAGCTTAACGCGGACATGGGTGGAACCGAGATAGGGAAAGCTCTGGATATGGCGTTCAGACTCCGTTGTCTTCAGAAGATTCAGCAGGATATTCTGCTGATCACCAACGGCGAAGTCCGGGAATGGGAAAAGATCGTCACCAGGGCCGCCAAGGCGAAGCATCGCTTTTTCACGGTGGGGGTGGGAAGTTCGGTCTCCGAGGCATTCGTCCGGACCCTGGCCCGACGCACCGGCGGGGCCTGCGAACTGGTATCGCCCAACGAGAACATGGTGGAGCGGATCCACCGGCACTTCAAACGGATCGGCACCCCCTGCTCCAGGAGCACCGAACTCCACTGGCCGGGGGAGCCGCTGAAAATGTTCCCCCGGCAGCTCCCGGCCGTCTACGACGGCGATACCTGCAACCTCTTCGCCTGGTTTACCGAACCTCCCGCGGGAGAAATAGAGATGGGGGTTCATCTCCCCGATGGTTCCAAGAAGCTCCTGACGGCTGAAATCCGGCCGACAACGGCCGACCAGGATCAGACCATCCCGCGCATGACGGCAGCCCTCAAGCTCCGGGAGATCACTGGGGAGGAGGAGGGGGAGGAACTTGCACTGAACTATGGGCTGATGACCCCCTGGACCAACTATCTGGCCGTCGTTGTTGGCGAAGAAGGAGAAAAGGCCGATTCCCTTCCCGATCTCCAAAATGTACGGCGGATGTCGGCGGCAGGATGGGGAGGATTCGAAAGCGTCTGCTCCCAGGGAAGTGACATCATGGCTCTCCGCGAGTCCCGCGAAAACATGATGGATATGCAGGGAGAGCCCCCCTGTGAATTTGCTCAGCCGGCGTCCAATGAAACGTGGCTCTGGGAGGTTCAACAAGAGTCACCGGATCGCTTCGTGGCATGGCTGGATACCACCCTGGGGGGAAACGCCATGCCGACGACCATACGGTTCCCCCTGCTCCCCACCGGCATTGAAGCCGTCCTCGCCCTGCTGGTGGCGGAGGGGATGGAAGAGCAAATCGTGATAACTCTCTTCCTGCATTACCTGGCAGGGTCGTCGGCGGGAGATAAGCTCTCCCGCCAGGCAAAACGGACGATAAACAAGGCTTACAGGGAGCTCCGGATCAACCGGCAGGTAGCGCGCAGTATCAGGGGACGGCTGAGAGTAGGGACGCAGACTCCTCAATCCTCAAGGAGTATCCCGTAGCGCTTTGCCAGGATGCTCCTCACCCGCGCCATGAACGTTTTTCCCGGATCAATCTTGTGGGTCGGACCATACGTTGAATCATCCTCCCGGAAAAGTTTGTAGTGAGGACGCCGGGAATCACGGTATTCATCGTGGCCGATGAGGAAACGGATGGATGGATGGCGACGGAGAATACGAAGAATGAGCGCCGCATCCGCCTCGGCCTGCTCCTCCGTCAACTGCTCCGCCCCGCGTCCCACGTTTTCTATCCCCAGGGCAAGATGATTGAAGCCGATGGTATGACGGCAGATAACGTTCTCCCCTGCCGTTTGGTACACCGTGCCGTCGCGATCCACGAGGTAGTGGGCCGACACGTTCACGGCGCCACCGGCGCTGATGTCCCTGCGAAACTCCGTATCCAGGAAGGGGGATGAAAAGAAACGGACGGATTCATCCAGTGTGGGAAAGGCGGTGTAATGGAGCACGATCATCCGCGGTTCACGCAACTCATACCCGTCACCGCCGTAATGGTGACGAGCGTAATCGGCGGTGAGAAGAAGACGCTCCTGGGTGAACAGGTTTAACTGACGCGCCACCGGATCACTCCACAACGCCCCGGCGCAACCGGAAAGCAAAAACGCCGAGACGAGCAGCGAGACCAGACGGACTGCATTAAGCCTGATGCATGGTTTCAGAGGGAAGAGCTGTGCACTGCGTGTGACTACCGTCATATGGGCCACCCGTTAACCATACTGCTCCCCCCGCAAAAACCTCGGCGCCGGCGCCAAAAAAATCAGATTGTGGAATCATACCGTTAAAGGGGTGGATCGTATACAGAAGAATCCTGTCTACATCTGATTAATGACATTACAAAGGTGGACCGTCATGAGCGGACGACTGTCCCGGGAGGATGCCGCATTCCGACCTGACCGGAGTTATTTTCCAGTCATCGACCTTGCATCAACTCGATACCATGGTATAATGTTTTTAATTTTTACAAATCAAACATCTTGACCAAGGAGAAACGTATGGAAAATTTAGACCGACGGGATTTCTTGAAGTTGGCTGGGATGGGCGGGGTAGTCTTTGTTTCCGGAGTGGGACGAATGGCGCATGCAGCGGAACAGAAGGGCGCCATGGACGATTTTTTCTTCGTTCAGCTTTCGGATACCCATTGGGGCTTTGATGGTCCCAAGATAAACCCGGACGCAAAAGGAACCCTGCAAAAAGCGGTGGCTGCGGTCAACAGTTTAGCCAGGCAGCCGGATTTCATCGTTTTTACGGGAGATTTATCGCATACCACCGATGACCCCCAGGAACGTCGAAAACGACTGCGCGAGTTCAAGGAAATCATCGGTCAATTGAAGGTCAAAACCATCAGACTCATGCCGGGAGAACACGACGCATCACTGGATAACGGTGCAGCCTTCCGGGAACTTTTCGGAGAAACCCACTATACATTCAATCACAAGGGAGTCACTTTCATCGTATTGGACAATGTCTCGGACCCGACGGCAAGTATCGGTGACGCGCAACTGCTCTGGATGAGGGAGGAGTTATCAAAAGTGGCTAAAGATGCGCGCATCGTCGTCCTGACCCATCGCCCACTGTTTAACCTCTATCCACAATGGGATTGGGCGACCCGCGACGGCGCCAAAGCGATGGAGCTCCTCATGCCATACAGAGATGTGACGGTATTTTACGGGCATATCCACCAGGAAAACCACCATGTCACCGGGCATATCCCCCACATCTCGGCCAAGTCGCTCATTTTCCCGCTTCCTCCCCCCGGTTCACTCCCCAAAAGGATCCCCATTCCCTGGGACCCGGTTTTTCCCTATAAGGGGCTGGGATTTCGCGGCATCGGTACGGCGCCGGTCAAGAGTGAATTCGTCATCACCGAATACCCAATCATAAAGGGATAAACCATGAAAAACAGGATAGCATGGCCGGCGTTTTTGGGAACAGCTCTCATTTTACTACTATTTTGTATGTTCTCTGCCACGATGGCTGCCGACCCGGAGGAGCAGGTCATCAGAATGACTGCCAGGAAGTTTGAATATTCACCCTCCCGGATTACGCTCAAAAAGGGGATACCAGCGATCATGGAAATCACCGCACTGGACAGAGTCCACGGCTTCTCATGTCCCGAACTGGAAATCCGAGCGGACCTTTTACCGGGAAAAGTGGCAAGAATACAGTTTACACCGCAAAAGACAGGAACATTTGCCTTTCATTGTGACATTTTCTGCGGTGACGGCCATGAAGAGATGTCGGGGACCATAACTATCAGGGAATGACAACGGAGTTGGATTTCAGGTACGATTTTAATCTTCATGGAGATTCCGACCCAGGTCATCCGCACTCCCCTGAAAAAAATCCGGAGGGATGAGGGATTCCTTCTTTCGGTAAACCGTCCCCTGGAACAGCGCGATAACGGCCTTGGCGTCATCCGTAACCAGGACCTGATATGTCGCCAACTTGGAATTGAGGGCCAGCTCCCGGGCCTCGGCGTATAACGTTCCCTTGATTGCCGCCTTCACAAAGGAAACAGTGGTGTTGATCCCCATGGCCAGGGTGCCGTGTGAATTGGATGCCACGGCAAAGGCGAAATCCGCCAGGGTAAAAATTGCTCCGCCATGAACTGTTTTCGCGCCGTTCAAGTGGTAGGGGAAAATCTCCATGCAGGCCCTGGCCCACCCATCAGCGACCTCAAGGAGTTCTATCCCGTTGTGGCGGGCGAACTTGTCTTCAGCGGAAAAAAATCTCTTCAACTGTTCCATGCTCTCCCCATGCCTGGTCTGCTCCATGGTTACCACCTCTCTTTTATTCTGAAGGGGAACGCCGGCAACTTCATTGTTCTTTTTATCCGCAATAAAAACTACCTCGTTGCCGTCCGGCCAGGTTCCGCTTCTTTCATCTCTTGCGCAACTTTAAAAAAAATCGTAGCAAGCATCAGGTCGGCGATCGCACCCAAAACTACGCCCGGCAAAATCAGCACAATGGACGAGACGCAGAACCCCGACGCCATATTCAGGAAACAGAAAGGCTTGAGCATGCCGCCAAGGTTGTTCGGCAACGTCAGCAGCTTGTAACCGAACTGAAGTTGCGCTACTCCTTGTAAGATCACCAGGATTATTCCGACCAAACTTGCGCCCTCTCGCATAGCCGGGAAAAAGATTCCTCCCAGGAGAAGGAGTCCGGCAACGACATTGGCTGTCACCATCAAGTCAATACTCTTATCCGTATCATGAAACAGGAACAGGCGGTTCAGGAAACGTTTTAAGATGAGGGTGATTACCACAAAGAGCACGGTTCCGACAACCTGCAACCCACCTTGCATGATGGCGGCAACGGCATCCCCCCGATGTTCCAGCATGAAAGCCAGATAGGTCATGGGGAGTGTGGCAATGGCGCTGATCATGGCCAGCCAGGCGGAGGCGGTGAAGGTCCTTCCGGTCAACGGCACTCTCCTTTTGGTATTCATGAAATCTGTTAGAACTGTTTCCTCTGCTCTATTTGCCGGGATTGTTCAAGTAATATTCCAGCCCCTCCTGGGAATAGCCCGACATCCTGTGTGTTCCTATGACGATCAAGGGGATGCCATGTCCGCCAAGCTCCCGGTACCGTTTGTGGGCGACGCTGTCTTTTTCGATATCATATACCACATAGTTGATATTATTACTTTTCACATACTCCAGGGCTTTTTTGCAGTAACCGCACCAGCTTGTAACGTACAGTTCCACCCTGCCGGTGAAGCGGTCATTTTGGGAGGTTACCATTTTACTCCCCGGCTGAAACATTTCAGCACCGGCGCTTGAGAACATCAACAAGAGAGCTGTAACTGCAAGTACCGTTTTCAAGGTCATAGTTTCCCCATTAATCCCGTTTTTCATGGGCTTTCCTGCCATGGACTCTTTCGTACGCCATGCAGAACGGACAGAACGACGTCTCAATTTTTTTAACGAAAGCAAAGGCGAGACCTTCCTGACTCCGGCCGGCTTGACGACAAACCGGACAAAGCTCGCAGATTTTTGCCAACGACCGATCCAGAGCGGTGATGTCACCCTTACCCATGTATCACCTCTTTCCCGATGGAGAACGCCTTGCCCAGACAAGGCCCGATACCGTGGTACCCCTTGTGGGAGGGATCATAGATCAGCGGCTTGATTTTCATGATATCCAACTGGCCGTCCTCGCCGAAAAGCTCCGGATCGCCCTTCACATCCATAATCTCGCCGATGAACTGAGTATGAATACCGATTTCGAAGGTGTGCAGCAGTCGGCACTCCAGCACCACCGGAAACTCTTCGGCATAGGGGGCATCCACCAGGTCGCTCCTGACGTGGGTCAAACCGGCGACGGCAAACTTATCAGTGTCGCTTCCTGACGTGATGCCGCAGTAATCGGCCTCGGAGATCCTGCTTTCGCATGCTATCCCCACGGTGAATGCCTTGCGTTGGATGATGGCGTCATAGGAGTGCCGGTTCTTGCGCAGGGACACGGTGACACAGGGGGGCTGGGAACAACAGATCCCCCCCCAGGCGGCATTCATAATGTTCGGTTTACCGGCAAGGTCGTAGCTCCCCACCATCAGTACCGGAGTGGGGAAAAGAAGGGTTTTTGCTCCGACGGATTTCTTCATGAATTCTCCTATTGTACTGATGCGGACTGAACCGCCGAGAGGTCTCCCTTGGTGACTAACTCGCGATAATCAAATGAAGCTCAGTATAGCAGAAAAGGTGAGCTATGGAACCGAAAATACACGAGCATTAATGCATGAACGGGGAGTATTACCAGGTGATTCGGGTGCTGGAAACCGTCTACGACGATGTTGTTGACACTAAAAACCCCAAACTTCCTCCATATCCTCGATTTCGAGATCGTCATAGCGCCGCATCCGGTCCAGCCATAGAGGCATATTTCTCTTAATTGTCTTATTCATATCCTCTACGTCTTCCTTTGTAACACAGCCCTTCTCAAGCATAAACTGATAAAACTTTTTCAAACTCGCGGCGTTATCCCTGATGCTCGCGGGACTCGCCCACATGGCTTTTCTAATAAACCAATAACCAAGAAACATATCCACGGAGCAAATACCGTCTTGGGCTTCTGTTGCATCCTCATACAACAAATAATCGTTTATGTACAAATCAATGTTTTCGCTGTGCTTTAACACGGTCTTTTCTGAAAGTTTTTTGGATTCGAGCCATGCCTCAAATTCGTCCAGTATTTTTTTATTCTCTTCCTTTATTCGTTCGCAATCCTCTTCATATTGGTCTAAATCATCCATGTTCATTTCTCCTGTTAATTCTTGCCGGTGTCTCAGCAGTCATGGGCGTTTTCAAAGTCGCTTTCTTTGGTAAAGGTCAAAGCTCTTCTCCCCCAGGTCAGCGGTTTTATACAGCAGATACCCTTCGTAAAAATAGCTGGCATCAATCCCCTTCATATACAGGTTGCGATCATTGATCTTATCTGTCAGGGCCTGCTGCAAAAGCACCTTAATTTCCTAAGGTAGGGATGGAGGAACGTTTATGCAATTATGCGTTTTGTGCGAACGCCAACGCATAATTGAATGGAAGTCTTCTTGCCCCACCAGACTATGGTGCTTCCTTGGGTAAGAGAAGAAGTTAAGGAACCTCTCGGGTCCCGTAATCCATGGAGATAAGCCCGTATGATTTTTTCGCAACTCCTGTCGTATGCCAACCATTCTCACCCTTCCACCGCCACCCGGGTCGCACCGCCATGTTGAGTTACCCGTGGCCTACACCTTACCTTTACTGCGCCTTTCGAAAATGACTCATCCGTCGCCTTGCTTGACCAGATATACGCCTCACCGGCCTTGAGCTGGGCCATACGCTCCGGCGTAAGGTTCGCCAATGCGGCATTGGCTTTTTGGATATGTTTCAACCATGCGGGTGAATTGAATTTATGGAGGATGATCTGCGTCGATAGTTCAATCAGGCTTACCGGCACCGACGGCGGGTCTTGGCTGGCAACCATGATACTGACCCCCTTGTGACGCATTTCACGGACAACCTCAATCAGCCCGGCGACAAGGTCGGGACTGTCGATGTATTTATGCGCTTCGTCGAACACCACAAGCTTATTGAAGTTTCGATCATCCACACGAGCATCGGCAAAAAGCTGCAACAATACGACAAACAAGCCCAGCGCCTGATCCTTCTCGATAAATTCATCTCGCAGATCAACAATGACAAGGCGTCCCGGACGTATCATTTTTGTCAGCGCCGCTGACTCCTCGATAAAGTCACCGGCAAGTTCCAACCGGTCCCGAGCCAGAGCCTTGAGATGATCCGGTATGGTGGAAGCATCTATCCCGGCCCTTATGCCTTGAAGGGTAATATTATCCCGCATTGTTTTCATGATGCGGATGAGTTGCCGGATGTAGGTTGCCTGATTGCCCACAGCTCCCATCAAAAATTTCCAGTGGGAAGCCTTCAACTCCGATGCCGAAAATTGCAGCGGTAACACTTGAATATCCGGGTATTCAGACCGCCTCTCTGCAAGTTTGTCAAACGGAACCAGCAGCAAGACATCGCTTAATGCCCGAGGCTCGGCATTGTAGACGTCCCGAAGTTGTTTTACCTGCTCCTCTACAGAGTTTGCCGCGATCATTGAGGTGAATTCCGGTTTATAGTCCATCGTCGGACTGTAATGAAATATCACCGTCGCCAGCGGTTCAGGTAACAGATTTATCGCAGGGACAGATAACGAAGCCATTTCGGCAATGGAACCAAGGGTATAACTTTTACCACCTCCCTGGACGCCAAACAGGCTGATCGTGTGCGTCTGATTCAAATCGAGAGCCACTTTACGGCCCGAGACTTCACCAAGTACGCCATACTGAGGAGACGCTCCCGTTGTCCCCAACATGATGTCAAAGGGTGGAGCCACCTGTAGTGCAGCCACCTGAGCAGTCGGTTCGTTTTCGTTCTCCGGAGCAGGAGGAGGAATTTCAACGGGCGTCTCAGAGGGAATGGGGGCAGCCTGTGTATCGGCTACTATTTCCGCCATGTCAGCTACATGCACCGCTTCCTCTACATCCATGCGCGACGGTTGAGCGCTTGCCGTGGAAACAGGGTAGTGGCGGGTTGGCATTTCACCTTCTTCGATGTCGACAGTTCTCTTTCTCCCTGGACTCATGAAAGCGGCGGTATCGAAAGTCGGCACACTGGGGGCAAGATTGCGGCGGCGGATCAGCTCTTGTGTGATCTCCTTCGCGACATCACGCTCTACATCTGAAGTGAAAGAGAGTGAGGCTTCGGTATCCGGTATCGCCGACTCCAACAGTTGCTCAATGAGATCACGTCCAATGCGGTAGTATTCGATCCCCGCATCCATTTCCGGTTTTTCCGTGCCGGGTTTTTGGAAGTCGAATACGACCGCGCTCCTCGTAAAACAGAGCTGGTAGGGGTGCATATCCAGACGCTGGAGAAAATAGCGGGCTTCCTTGGCGACGTCAGGCAGTACGATTCCGTATCGTTCCGAACGCTCAAGATAGAACGCCAGGAGCGCCGCAAGGTCGCGATTCTTGATGGGACGATCCGGTCGATCAAAAGGAGTCCGTTGCGGATCGAAATGGTGGGAAAGGACACGCTCTGTCTGCAAAATCTGTTCGCGAATGGTTGTTTTCAACTGCTCGTAAGCGGCGACTGATCCAACCTGCGCATAGCATTTCACCTCTACCAGGCGACAGGT
>CAIYUY010000181.1 GCA_903929485.1 uncultured Desulfuromonadales bacterium | reverse complement strand
GGTATCCAGTTTGCTCCACCAATACTATATGTAGCGTTGAGATGAATAGCTAACCTTCAGTAAATGCTTGAACTTTTGGATTTTATGTTGGTTGGGCAACTACAATCGGTTGACGCGGTGGAGCGAGATGGATACCCCCTTCCGCAAAATGATACATGGGTAAAGCGGGATACTAACACTGGCAGATTCATTGACCAGAAGGCTGATGGAACCCCATTCAAAGGTGTCAGGAAAGAAAAATAACGCGAGAATGCCCATATTACAACAAATCGCAGAATGGCAATCAAAGCCCCCAGCCACCTGGGGGCTTTTGCTTGCCGTAGGAGCACCAAAGCCTCCTTTTGAACTTTACTCCCCTTATTGATTCCGGTTCAGGCTTTCCACCCTCACCTTACAACATTCTCTGCAAACGCATTGTTTAAATTATACGAAAATCCACCTGAAAATTTATTCCCTGGTATACGTCCGAGTAATTTTTCTGTATACTCTTCACCGATTTTAACCTTTCATGAGAGCGTCGCCGGAATGGAAAGCATGAAAATCTCAACTCCACAATAAAGCGAATTCCGACAGAAATATGGTTTTGTGTTAGGTATACATTAAAACTAAGTTTATCATGCAATCTTTCTATTACTTCAACTGTTTGCGTTTAGGAGGCCAAGAGCCATGAACCCTGTCACTACCACTTGTCAACCACGGTCCGATATCCTTGCGGGCACTTTCAACCCCGAAATTTTCACTGCCTCATTGGGCCAAGTGCTCAATTTCTATCGTGGCAAGAGCGGTGGTATCAACAACCTGTATACTGACGCCATCCAGTTTTTTACGGAAGCGACTTTTCCTACACAAGGTTTGCAAACAGTTTTGACCGAGGTCTTTGGGCGATTGGGTGGAGACAATACACTCCCAGCCATTCATCGTCTGGAAACTGCCTTCGGTGGCGGTAAGACTCACACCCTGATTGCCCTTACCCATCTTGGCTTTAAAGGCAGCGACTTGAGAGACGCTGTCAAGGGGTTGTTGAATGAAACCATGCCGCTGCCGGCGCCTGGTGAAGTCACCGTAATCGGCGTGGCAGGCGATGAAATTCCTGTGCATAAACCGATGGGGAGCGCCCTGGAGCCGTATACCTTGTGGGGAGAAATTGCCTGGCAGGCGGGTGGCGAACAGTTGTACCGTGAGGTGCAGACAGAGGCCGACTCCTTTGCCGCTCCCGGCAAGTCTTTCTTTGATAAAGTATTCACCGGACGAAAAGTGCTGCTGATGCTTGACGAACTGGCACAATACGCAGCCCGACTTGAAGCTGCCCGGCCCGATGGCGCCGATCAGCTGGCGGCATTTCTCATGGGTCTCAATGGCCACGCCCGCACTCATGGCGGAATCTCTGTCGTGATAACCCTGGCCAGCCAGACCGACGCGTTTTCTCGGCAGACCGGCCTGTTGACAGACATGTTGTCCAAGGTGACCGGGAAGGCGGTGGACGAGGCGACTGCCCAAGGGGTGGCTGCCAAGGCGGGCAAGGCGGTGCAGAGCGTGGTCGCCCGAGACGCAATCCCTGTAGTTCCGGTGCAGGCGGCGGAAATTTCCCGCGTATTGGCGAAGCGCCTCTTTCTCACCATTGACCAGACCAAAGCCCGAGAGACTGCGGACGCATACCGCGACATGTATGCGAAGAGCGCCGCTGCTCTCCCGGAAAACGCCTCCAGCGACAGTTATTATGAACAGATGGTGGCCCACTATCCATTCCATCCGACCATGCTGGATTACCTCAATAACAAATTATCCACAGTAGAGAACTTTCAGGGGACTCGCGGTGTTCTCAGGGTGCTGGCGCTGGCGCTACGGATGATCTGGAGCAAGGGTGGTGATATTCCCATGATCCACACCTGCCACCTGGATATGCGTGATTCCCGCACCGTGGCGGAGATCATCAGCAGGACCGGCAGCGGTGAACTCTTGTCAGTGCTCAATGCGGACATTGGAGGAGTAGATACTGCCCTGCTCGCTGCGGGACAAAGTAATGCCGGATTGCTGGACAAGGCCAATCCTCATCCTTTGGGTTTGGCGCTGTACGAATACACCTGGAAAACAGTTTTTCTGCATAGCTTGGTGGGACGCTCGGAAGCACTGGGGTCGAATATTTTCGGCATAACGGAAAGAGACGCCATGCTGGCCGTGTCGTTCCCCGGGATGACGCCGCCACAGGTGGAAACTGCACTGAGAGCCGTTGAAACAAATGCGTACTACCTCCGTTTCAGAGATGGCCGCTACTATGCCAGCCTCGAACCGTCCATTAACCTGGTCCTCTCGAAGATTCGTGGCTCACTTAAAGATTCTCAAATTGAGGAATTGGTAACGGCAAGCGCCAGGAAAGTGGTACGGTCCGACGTGGGGGCGTTCCACATCGTCCACGATGTTACCGCTCCCGAGCATATCGCCGACAAACAGACCAAGCCGGTGCTGGCGATCATTGACCCTTATCTGCATGAGGTCGATACCGAGATGTTCGTCACAACGGTCGGCGTCAACCGGCCTCGCATTTATCAGAATCTGATATTTTTGTTGGTTCCCGGGAACGTTCGCTGTAAAGGTGAGAGCTGGAGTGAGCCCAGGAGTATCAAGGCAAAAGAGGCGCGTAACCGTCTTGAGGAACTGGCAAGGGATCTTCTTGCCCGCAGAACACTGAAGGCAAAGCCTGAAAATCACGGGGTAACACAAGCCATGTTGGCGGAGGATGAATTTGAGGTCCGTCTGCGTGAGCGTGAAAATGCGCTCGTCACCGCGGTAACGCAGACCTACGACGCCATCTGGTTTCCGTCAGCGTCCGGGCAGGTGATCCGCAAGGACATCAAGACTGGTGGTGGTGAAGGGGGGGCTTCGGTCATCGAGGAAATTCGGCGGGTTCTGCTCCAGGAAGGAGAGTTGATAACCACCGAGCTTGCCACTTCCCAGGAAGGGCTTCTCAGCCTCGGCAAAATTTTCTTTGATGCAAAAGATACTCCAAAACTTGAAACCATTCGCGAGAACTTCCTCGCCAACCGTCGTTGGCCGGTACTGGAGCAGTCGTCGGTGCTTGAGCAGTGCATCAGGGCGGGGGTAACCCGTGGCGTCTGGTGTCTGTTTCGTTTTGAAAATCAGGCAAGCACCAGACCGGAACAGTGCTTCAGCAGAGAAGGGGGTGAAATTCCCTTGGATCTCGATCTTAGCCAGCCTGCGTGGTCACTGGTTACCCACCAGGGCGCCACTCAGCGTGGCTGGATCGGCGCCGCCCCGCCTGAACCCAAGAAAGTTCAGGAATGGGTTACAACAGTTATTGCGGCGGAAGAAGGCCCTATTTATGTGAAGGATGTGATCCGAAAAGTTATCGAGCAGCATGGAGATGTCCTTGAACAGACCGTACTTAATGGCCTGAGTGAGATGGCGCGCAGTAGCAGGACCATGATTTACCAGGGGACGCCGGAACAGACGGAAAAACCGGCGACGATTCTGCACGGCGCCAATGCCGCTCTCCATGCAGTGAGAGTCAACGATGTCATCGTCACGCCCTCGGTTGCGTCCACCCGTGGCTGGATTACTACCGAATCCCGTAAATTTACCTTGTCAGGTAGAAGCGGCAGTGACAAACTGCTGCCGCTGCTGTCTCGCTTGGGAAATCTGTATAGCAAGGGTGCAACTTCGACCATCACGACCCTTGATCTGATTGACCTGGAGCTGAACAACGGCGGAAGAATGAGGCTCTCCCTGGAAAACGTACCGCCATCGGCCATGAAGAATCTTGCGGAATTTTTCGAGACATTGAATGGAGTCGTTTCGCCGGGCAACAGCACCGAAACTTATTTGGAGGTGGCGGAGCCGGATGATTCCTGCCTCTTGATTAAAGAACTTACCAAGGCGGATGGGCAAAAATGAGCGTAACAAAGGAAAAGTTCGATCACCAGAAGTATTATGCGGAACGATTGGCGTCATTATGGCGCAAAGCCCCCTTTGTTCTGAGGATTACCGAGTGGAAAGAACTTCAGGGGCCGGTATTGGTAGTCAAGGAGCGGTTGGAGTATGTGGAAAAGACCAATGATGTCCAGGCCAGCCTGGATCTTGAAGGGGTCAAGAAGAAGGGGGAACTGGTTGAGAGAGGGCATAGCGCCGGTGATCCCCAACGCAGGTGTCTGCCTATCCTGCGTAAGATTATGGAACGAGTCACGGATCAGGCTGGTATCCCGCTTGATTTGCAGCGCTATCTGACCCAGGAAGGGCTCAAACTCCAGGTCACTTTACCGCTGGACGAAGAAGCCGGCGCCAAGCTGGGGTTGATATTTCGTCTTCAGGAGCGGATCAGTGACATGGATCGCGTTGAGTTGATTGCCCGGCGGATCTCCCGCTTTACTCGTGAAGAGGCATGCTACTGGCTTTCCCGTACTACCAGTTTCGGCGCTGATGCCAACCGTTGGGCGATTGTCGGTCTCCGGGTAATGCTGGGAGGCCAGTCCGGTGATCCCGGGGTGGAGAAGATGCTGGAACGTCTGCGGCAAGGATAATATCGTAACCAAACATTTTCATTCAGGAGTCATAGCATGGTCAACAAAGACACCCGCCTCATTGAGGCCGGTTTTCCCTGTCACCAGGTAGGAGCAGAAACTCAGCGTGAGCGGGGGGCAAGTTCGGCGTTGCCGCCATTGTACTTCCTTCATGTTTGGTGGGCTCGGCGGCCATTGACTCCCAGCCGGGCGGCAATTGTTGCCTCGCTGGACAGCGCGGATACAGACCCGGAAACTTTTGTTCGTCAGCTTGGTATAGAGCGACGGCAGGCCTTGGTAAATGGTGAACCATGGAACTTAATTGGTGATCTGCTGGGAAAAATCGAGGTGGATGCGTGTAATAGTGAATGTATTCCGGTTACTCCATCTGTCCTCAGATTTCTACGAGAAGAAGACAATCGACGGACCGGTAACAGGGAGACGATCGCCAGATTGAAGGCTGCCGATAATGTATTAGCAAGCAATCCGGTTCTAAAACGCTGGGAGAAAGAGTCAAAATCATTTCCAAAACCAGAACCGGTAGAGGGGACTACTCTTTGTGTCCGGCGAGTTATGGGTGATCCAGCCCATGTGCGGGAAAGGATAGTTTTCGCTAATGCGGAAATTGTCAAACGAGTACTGGGAAGTGCCATTAAATGGGCACCGGAAGACCTTTTTTGTTCCAAACGTGCATTCTACAACCACCCACCTCAGCCACCAAAGCCTTTTACTATTCTGGACCCTACTTCCGGGGGTGGTTCCATCCCCTTTGAAGCACTTCGACTTGGTCATAATGTTATTGCCAATGAACTGAATCCGGTAGCGACAACAATTCTTTACTCTACTCTCGATTACCCCGCTCGATTCGGTTATGGGCTGGTCCCTGACATAGAAAAATGGGGGAAAAACCTTCTCGCCTTCGTAGAAGAGCGTATGGACGGATTGGCACCATTTTCGCCTCTTCCGGAGGATGAACGTGCATACCTTCGAGATTATATAAAAAAATGTCCAGAGGTCTTATCTCTGTTCGACGTGACGGAGTACGACCATACAGGCCAAATTTTTGTTCGTCAGGTTACTTGCCCTCACTGTGGTGGCGAGGCGCCTCTTTTGAACACCTGCTGGCTTTCAAAAGAAGCTGGGGACCAATGGGGCGTTCTGATTATTCCCGATGGAAGTGAACGTAATGGAACAGTTCGTTTTGCTCCGTACCGAGTATCCAAGGGGAAAGGCCCTAACGGCGAAGACCCGGAATTCGCCACGGTTAATCGTGGCGTTGGCCAGTGTATTCACTGTAGACAAGCAATTGATGGCGACGAAATTAAGGCACAGGCTAAAGGTGAAACCTCTCTTGGTAAGTGGAGAGACCGGTTATATGCCATCGTTGCTGTACGTTTTGAACCCGTGTTAGACAAACTAGGTGAACCTGTACGTTATGCAAGTCGTGAACGTAAGGGCCAAATCAAAACCCGTAAAACACGATTCTTTCGTGCGGCTAATCAATCAGATCTAGATGCGTTAGTTGCTGCTGATAAGCGTTTGCAAGAAAAATGGTCAGACTGGGAAGAAATGGGTTTGATCCCAACAGAGCGATTTCCCGAAGGGAATGACAACCGCCCCATAACGTATGGAATGGAACGCTGGTGCGATATGTTCACGCCTCGTCAACTTCTGGGACATCTTAATCTGCTGGAAGGCCTCAATTATTTAAAACAACAAATACTCATCGAGTTGGGGTTTGAACGGGGTAGAGCGGTTGTAACATATTTGCAATTTGCTATTGATAAAGGGCTAGATTATAACGCAAAACAAACCTTTTGGGATGCTGCAAGAGGAATTCGGCACGTATTTTCTAGACATGATTTTGCACTTAGATGGACTTTTGGAGAAATGATATTCACTGGGCCAAACTCTGGGACGGCTTGGGGTATTTCTCAGATGATAGATGCTTATACAGGGCTCGTAGCTCTTGTTGAGCCACAAGCAAAAAAATGTTCCGAAGGGGTGCCGTTGCCTCTGACTATTATTAATGGCACAGCTTCGCACATGCCTCAAATAGAAGATAGAACGGTTGATTTGGTGTGTATGGATCCACCATATTACAATAATGTGATGTACGCCGAGCTATCTGATTATTTTTACGTTTGGCAGCGACGTACATTGTCTGATCTATATCCAGGTGTTTTTACTCGTCGTTTGACTGATAAGACTAACGAGGCGGTAGCAAATCCGGCGCGAGATGGTTCTGCCCGAGCGGCCAAGGTGGCCTACGAACGAATGATGGGGGAAATTTTTGCTGAATGTAGACGGGTATTGAAGGATGATGGCATAATGACACTGATGTTTACTCATAAGGAACAGGCGGCTTGGGAAACATTGACTCGTGCACTAATTGAAAATGGTTGGAATATTACATCAGCTTTTCCCATAGAATCAGAGATGAATGTTTCACTTCATCAGCAAAATATGGCTGCCGCAGCCAGCTCAATTTTCATTGCCTGTCGTAAGCGAACTTCTGAATCAATCTTCCCGGCGGTCTGGACCGGTATCGGCGGCAGCGGAGTACAGCGACAGATTGAACAGGCCGTAAAAGATGGCTTGAAAGAGTTTGTGCCGCTGAAACTGAACGCGGTCGATGAGATGGTCGCCTCCTACGGCAGAGCCTTGCGGGTGCTGTCAGAACAGTGGCCGGTTATGGATGGCGACGAACCGGTATCCCCAATCCGGGCCATGAACGAGGCCAGTCGCGTGGTCTCCGAAAACCAGATCGCCCGTATTACCGGCGGACGGATTGCGGTGGCGGACCTGGACGCGGAAACTGCCATGGCGCTCACTTTTTACGGTATCTGGGGCAGCGGTGAGTTCTCTTTCGATGAGGGGTTGAATATCTCCAAGTCCCTCAATATCCCCATGGTGGCCAAGTCGGCCGGGTACCGGATTGAAGGACGGATGATCGGTATGAACCAAGAGGCTACCGGACGAGGCGCCCGTAGCCGAGGCAGTAGCGAGGAAGAGAGCGGACACCAGGCCCCGCTGGTGCGTAAGGGCTCGAAACTGCGTCTTGCCGCGCCGGAGGAACGAGAGCAGCGCCGCCTACAGCATCCACAGACCGATTGGGATATGGTGCATGGTTTGATCATGGCGTATCGTTCCGGCGACACCCCGGTGGCGCGAGCCTATCTCACCCAGCATGCCGCCGACAAGATGTTGCGCATTCTTGATCTGCTTGAGGTCTGGGGAGCTGAGTCGGGTGACCCAAAACTGCGCGACGAGGCGCGAGCTATCCAGTTCGGCTTGCGATGAGTAATCGTGGAGAAATTGCTGCAATGAATACTCTGCTTGATCGTATCCTGGAAGCCACACGAGTCGGTGAAACAACTGACTGGGAGTTTAAGTCGGCACGCGGCGGTTTCCCCGGTAGCTTTTGGGAATCCTACAGCGCCATGGCCAACAGCGAGGGTGGCGTCATTGTTCTTGGCGTCCGCGAGAAAGATGGTCAGGCACACCTTGATGGGTTGACCCCGGAACAGGGGGCAATCTATCAAAAGTCTTTTTGGGATAATCTGCATAATCGTAACACGGTCAACACCAACCATCTCTCAACACAAGACGTTACTACCGTTGAGATAGATGGCCTTGTGCTGTTGGCTGTCCATGTCCCACGAGCAACCAGAACTCAGCGTCCCATCTATCTTGGGCATAATCCTTTCGGGCATACCTTTCGCCGCTGTCATGAAGGAGATTACCGGCTGGATGACGCCGAAGTCAGGCGACTGCTCGCCGATGCGGAGCCGGTTTTGCCGGACCATCGCATCCTCGAGGGCTTTGGACTGAATGACCTCGACGCTGCCAGCATCGCACAGTACCGTCAGCGTCTTGCCTCGCTCAAAGGTGATCATCCTTGGCTTTCGATACCGGACAGGGAGTTTTTGGGTAAGATCGGCGCCTGGCGACAGGAACGAAACAGTGACCGTCAGGGGGTGACGCTGGCGGGCTTGCTTATGTTCGGTAAAGAGGACACCATCCGTGATCCTGATGGTGTACCTGGTTATTTTGTGGATTATCGTGAAAAGTTGGACCCTACCTTGCGTTGGACAGATCGTGTCTGTCCTGATGGTACCTGGGAACCAAACCTTTTCCAGTTCTATCAACGAGTCTGGCCAAAGTTGTCTTCAGGGTTACCTACTCCTTTCCGTCTGGAAGGCTCCGAACGTAGGGATGAGACACCCGCCCATGAAGCGCTACGCGAGGCATTCATTAATGCGCTGATCCATGCGGATTTTCTGGGTGTTGGCGGCATAGTCATAGAACGTTATCCGGATCGTTTTGTCCTCGAGAACTCCGGGACTCTCCTGATATCTTTGGAGCAGTATCATCGCGGTGGTGTCAGCGAATGCCGCAATAAGTTATTGCAAAAGATGTTTGCGTTGATCGGCCGTGGCGAGCAGGCAGGGTCCGGTGTCGACAAAATAAGGGACGGGTGGCGTCACCACCGTTGGCGAGCTCCTCGCCTAGAATGCCATGACCGTCCGAGCCGGATTGAGCTGGTGTTGCCGATGGTCAGTCTTATTCCGGAAGATACCTTAACGCATCTCCGCGACTTGCTTGGCGTTTCCATTGACTCGCTTACCCCCTCGGAACTTCAGGCGCTGGCAACAGCAGTGCTGGAAGATTCGGTATCCAATATCCGGCTTCAAGAGTTGCTTTCCGATCATACGATTGAAATTACCCGTATGCTGGCTCGTCTGTGTGAACGGGGGCTCCTTGTTTCAGATAATCGACGTCGGTGGGCGACCTACCGTCTTGCCGGTCCTGAAAAAACTCCATCACTGTTTGATCAAGTTGAAACAATAGACGAAAAAGTTAACTCCATACGTTTGGATCGGGACTCCATACGTTTGGGCCAAGACTCCATACGTTTGGATCGGGACTCCATACGTTTGAACGAAGAAAATGAGGCGTTACGTCTGCTGGCGGCTCCCATAGCCGAAAAAGGTAAAGTCCGACCGGATGAGATGAAGTCCGTACTACAGAAGATCTGCATAGATCGTTATCTCTCCGTGGAGCAGTTGGCGCGCCTGCTGCATCGCAATCCTGTGCGTCTCAGAAGCGTTTTTCTCGGTCCCATGGTGCAGAGTGGTCTCTTGCAACTTCGTTATCCGGATGCCCCCAATAGGCCCGACCAGGCTTACACCGCAGTGACAGCACTGAATGATGGTAATGAGGGATGATCATCCGGTAATCCCACTGTTCGTACGCAACTGCGCACGCTAAGGGAATTCTATGACCACACGCTCTCTTCAGGCCCACCCCTGGAGCATTTCGTACCGCTCTTCCGGCATACGTGAAGATGGGGCGGCAGTTGATATCCTCCATGATTTCTACATTCCCGCTCTGAGACGCTCGGTCCGCTATGACCGAGTGGCAGGGTATTTTCGTTCCACATCCCTCGCCGTTGCCTCCCAAGGGTTTTCTGCTTTTGTCGCCAGCAAAGGTAAAATTCGGCTTATTATGGGGAGCAATCTGGAACCGGACGATGTGGTTGCTATTCTGGATGGGGATCAGCAGCGTTATGAAAGGCTGCTGCAGGGAGAGTTGGAAGGTGATACCACATGGCCGACCGATGTCTTACGTGGCGTTCAGCTTCTGGCATGGATGGTCGCCAATGGACATCTCGATTTAAAAGTTGCTCTGCGAATTCACAGTACAACGGGGAAGCCGATACCTTCCGATTCAGTGGAGGATGGCTATGTTCACGAGAAATGGGCCATTCTCTCGGATCAGAGCGGTGACAGTCTCTATTTGACCGGATCTCTCAATGAATCAAAAACCGCCCTGACTCTTAATGCTGAAAATATCGATGTCCATTGTTCCTGGCTAGGGGCGCGGGATCTGCAGCGAGTTGAGCAGGCCCAAAATGATTTTGAACGTCTTTGGAAAAACGAGCATCCCGGCTTCAGGGTTATGCCGTTGCCCGAGGCGGTGCGGCAGCGACTGATAAGCTTTGCATCACAAGAAGTTTTGTTCCCTCCGCGTCTGCAAGAGATCAACGGGAGCAGCGCCATCCCTTCCCGTATCCCACAACCATCCGCCAAAGAGCTGTTGGCCTTTGCCCTGCTGAAAGACGGCCCCAAGTTGCCGGATGGGCGCTATGTAGGGATGGAGACGGCGCCGGTAACACCTTGGCCACATCAGGCTGTGGTGGCGCGACGACTTATTGATTCGTGGCCGTACAGTTATCTCCTTTGCGATGAGGTTGGTCTGGGTAAGACCATCGAGGCCGGCCTGGCCATTCGTTCCCTCTATCTTTCCGGGATTGCGAAACGAGTGCTGATTGCTGCTCCCGCCAGCCTTACTCGTCAGTGGCAGAGGGAGATGGCCACCAAGTTTTACCTCCCTTTTGGCCGGGCAACGGCGTCCCCCACCATTACCCATGAGTACCTCCTGCCAACTGAGCACGAACAAAGCAACCGATCCTTGTATGATCCTTGCCTGACGATCATCTCCACCGGCCTCATGGCGCGTAAAGAGCGCCACCAGTGCCTGAACCAGGCGGAAAAATTCGATATTGCCTTGGTGGACGAGGCTCACTATGCACGTCGTTCCAATCCGACCCAGGGAAGCCGGGTACAACCCAAATTCGGCGCTCTCTACAAGACTCTGCAGGATATTCTGCGTGGCAGGGCGAATTCACTCTGGCTGGCCACTGCGACACCAATGCAACTTGATCAAGTGGAAGTCTCTGATCTGGTGACGCTAACGAGCCGGGGTGGGGCATTCCTGTCTGATCCAACCTTGATGGCTGGTTATTATGAACTGCTGGGCAAGCTGGTGAGCGATGTCGAACTTTCGGATCAGGAATGGACTTTTCTTCAACGCGTCGTGCGGGTGGTGGAACAACAAGACCCGGTGCAGTGGGGCTTCATAACTTCAACAGTCATCGATGGGGCAACCCGAATTGATGTGCAGCGTTGGCTTAATCACGGGACAGTCCCTCGTGGCAGAGGCCGCTCAGGAGTTATTCGCCTTATTTTTGCAGCATCACCATTGTCTCGGGTGATGCTGCGCCATACCAGATCCTTGTTGGAGATCTACCGAAGTAAAGGAAAACTTGGGGCTAATTTGGCAAAAAGGGAGATCCTGTCGGTTCCCCCTATCACGTTCACGCCGGACGAAAAGAGGGTGTATGACCAGTTTCAACTCTATTGTGACGGTTTAGCTGCTCGATTGGCCGGAGGTAAAAGCGGAAGAAACGTCAGCGCTGTCGGCTTCATGCTCAGTTTTTTGCGGCTTCGCTTTGCATCGAGTCTCTTTGCCATCAGTGAAACCATGCGCCGACGCCTGGATACCGTAGAGCGTACTCTCAGGGTGTTTGTACAACATGAAGTCCCGGATGATGTGCCATTAGCTGAGAGTGATCTTTCCGAACTTCTGGATGAATCCGATGATGATGACAAGGTTGCGGTGGAGTCGCTTCTTAAAAACCGGACATTGTCTGATCTTCAGTGGGAGCGAGACCAGATAGTGGAATTGCGTCGTTTGCTGGCGAATCTGACTGGTACCCCTTCAAAGAGTACCGCAATGTTAGGGGCGCTGCAATCAAGACGTATCCACGGTGTTGGCCGTATCAAGCAGACCGTCATATTTACACGGTTTTTCGATACGCTCACTGACATCATCCAGCGACTACGTCAGGCAGACCCTGGAATGCTGGTTGGGACCTATTCAGGGCAAGGTGGTAGTTATTATAATCCGAAAAACAGACGGATGGTCTCCGTTGAGCGAGACGATATCAAACACCGATTTCTGCGGGGGGAGATAGATGTCCTGGTCTGTACCGATGCTGCGGCAGAAGGTTTGAATCTACAGACAGCCGACCTGCTGATTAACTATGACCTCCCCTGGAATCCGATGAAGGTGGAGCAACGCATCGGGCGTATTGACCGTATCGGGCAGCGCTACGAAACTGTCTACGTGTTGAATTTATGCTACGTCGATTCCGCCGAACATATCGTCTATGGCCGTTTGTTGACGCGACTTGGTGGGGTTGGCTCAGTAGTGGGAACACAGCAGGTATCACTCTTGCCGGTGACCAGGGAAGAGTTTCAGCAATTGGCGGAAGGTCGCCTGTCCGAGCGAACTTTGGAAGAGAAGGCGCGGCGGCGTTGTCTGGAAATACAGCGACGAACGCAGAGTATGGAAATTTCCCCTCAAGAACTATACGCCATGTATTCACGGCAGGCGGAAGCTCTGAGCGCCGTGCGTCAACCCGTTGATCTCCCGGGAATCTGGGAGGTTCTGGCAAGCTCACGGTACCTGCGCGAGAGCGGGTGTACCGTGCTGCCGGATGTCAATCTCCAGGCATTGGTTCTGGCCTCGATCCCTGGTGTGGCCGATGGCGTGGTGCTGACGACCTCTCGTGAAACATTTGAAGAGGGTTTCCCTAACTCGGAAGTAATCCCGCTTTTTGCAACCTATGGTGAGCCGGTCTTTGAGCGTCTTCTGGATATGTTTACGAAATTTGAATTTCCTTCGTGCATCAAAAGGATTGCGGTGGAGTTGCCGGAAAGTGGCGTCGAGCGCATCGGTTATGCCGTGCATTGTTACAACGAAGCGGGCGACCTCGGGTGTAAGCTGATTGCCTCCTTGCATGATTTGTCCATGCTCCGATTAAATGAACAGGGATGTGTGACGGAGGACGAGGTACAACGCTTGCGACAGGAACTAATTCAGCGCGAACCGCCGAGGATTCCGACAGCGAGGATTGAACACCTTAATGTCGTAGCAGGAAGACAGCAACTATTGCTGGATTACCTGGTTGTGAATGGTCTTCTCACCAGCAGAAAAAACATAGGACAGGGCGACCCTCTGTTTTGGCGTGAGATTGCAGCGGTGGAGCAGATTGGCGAGGACACCTGCCGGCGTTCCGGTACCTATCGTATTCCGAGAATACCAACTATGCTGGCTCGCAAAATCGCACCACATGTTCTTTTCGATTTGATCATTCCAGCCATGGGCGATAACGGGCATATGGATGCGCCACTGGCGCTTGTCCGTTCCGCGGTAGAATCAGCCATGAGGCTTGCTGACAGCATGAAAGAGCCAAAGGGAGCATTTACTACTGAATCATTTCTGGGAAGGCTGGCAAAGGAGATTCACCGGCTTGGGTCACGTGATTGAGTAGGTGGAGAAGACTTTCATGAAGTCAGTAGTTGTGATTGTTAAGAAAATCAGGGGAAACTATGACAGATAATTACAAAACAAGTTCTGGGGCAGCAATGTCCCCTAATGGGAATTCGTCATGTCGACATTCTTGAACCCATACCGCATCATACCTATTCAAAACAGCGATCAATTCGAGGACTTTTGCTGTGAAGTCGCGAGGGACTGGTTTGGTGATTTTGCGGCACAACGTTATGGGCGCAATGGACAAAGGCAAGGTGGAATTGACATCAATACTACCAACCGTGAAATTACAGCTATCAGTAATAAGGGCAGTGCCCAAAAGGTTGTTATCCAGTGTAAATACAAAAAAGACCCTAAAAATTTCTCTTCTGCTGATGCTATAAAAGAAATAGAGCAAGACTTGAAATCGGCTATAGCTTCACATCAATTTAACGTATTTATCTATGCGTGTACTCTGGAGCGACGTACTGAATTGAAGGATAAAGCTGATGAATTCACCGGCACTTACAATAAAGATGTGCAAATCTGGTTTTGGGATGATCTCGAGCAAGCTGTACGTATTCATCCACGACTACAGAGAATGTACGTTGAGGGCCGGATCTGTGGTGGTGTCCAACTCCTCCACCCTGACTTCCTGAAAGACTTGGAAATCAGGCCGGCTGATCCTTTCCACTTCTATACCGCAAAGGTTAGCGGTGACTGGCAGTGGCTGGGTGTATTGCATGGCTTGGCTGCTCAACGGAATTGTCGGCCGGACATAGAGGGAACGCTCGATAACCTTTTTGCGAAATCCTTTCTGGATACAAAAATAGCGGCAGTTGTGTATGGCGAAGGTGGCAGCGGCAAGTCCACCTTGTTGCGCCAGATCGCCCTTGATCGTGCCAAGCAGGGCTTTATCTGCTGGTGGGTGGAAAACATAGATAGCTTTATCAATCATGATGCAAAGTCTATCAGTGAAAACGATCAACCTCGCCATCTTGTTTTCGTGGAAGACTGGTATCGCAACATGAAAGACAAAAGCGGTACGGAATTTTTCACTTGGCTGAAAGGCCAGCGCAACGTGCTTGTACTTATCGGTGACCGTAGTTTCCAGTCCTCCGTCTATGGTAGTTACTGCTACTACGATTCAACATACCAACTACTGCCCAGTGAAAATAGGATCGTGCTCGAACATATAGCCACGGTATTCAAGGAGTACAGGGCAATACTATTTGAAATGGGAGAGATGCAAACACTGCTCGACCATTCCGCCCTTTTTATGATTCTGTTCGTGGCCGTCACCCTGTTAAATGATCGTGACAAGCACACCAATATTGACCTTAAAGATGGTGTATTGACCGCATTTCAAAAAATTATTGCCAATAAACTATTAATATTGGAGAAAGATAAACATTATTGTGGACTTGGTAAAGCACTCTACCTGCTGGGCAGCATCTATGTATCTGAAAAAATGGGTTATACCATTTTTCCAGAAGATTTATTTTTGAAAGCCGCAGCCTATTTGGGCAATAATGAAGAACTAATAGACCGGATAGCCATAGATGGCTATCCCGAAGAGGTAAATGCGCTTATATATAAGAGTGATTTAGTTACTAAAAGAACAGGAGTGTTTAATTTAATCAAATTCAACCACGACATATTAGTTGAGCATGGCATCATTTTCGCCCATGTGCATAAAGAAGAATTGGCAAATATGCTCAATTTGGGCAATTATTGCCTTACTAAACTATTAAATGTTCTTACACCTAATGTTGATCCAAACGGTTCTATTTTACTGTGGCGTTAGAGTATCATCCTTTCTGTAAAATCTGAAAGCCTGACAAAAAGGCAGGTCAGGGTTATCCTCCTAGTTTTTGGTAAACCGCCAAGCTAACCAAACAGGAGACAACCATGACCCGCCCAGAAGATGATCGCACAATG
>CAIYUY010000180.1 GCA_903929485.1 uncultured Desulfuromonadales bacterium | reverse complement strand
GCGGATACTTTCCGTCAGGCAGACCTGTCGTCTGAAAACCAAAAAAACCTTCCCCGTTTTAGTTCACGCCATCGATTCGTACTTCAAGGGCGTCAAGCCCGACCTTGCCTGGATTGCCGAGCAGTAAAACTCCCCCCCCCCCTGTGATTGCTTACCCTCATTCATATAGTCATAAACGAGAGCATAAACATTTTGAAGAAAAAATTAATGAATTCAAAAATATGTCGAATGGCAAAACTCATGAAAAAACTAATGAGCTAATAAAATATCTTGTAAACTGGATTCTTCACCACGTTCTTGTGGAGGATCGTAAAATATTATCGTAGAGTAGAACAGAGAGAATGATTTGAAACGTGAACTGAAGTATATATTATTTTAGGTAACACCGACGTACAGATACAAACATACATAACAAATTACTTGCGCTATTCGCTATTCGCGAATAAAATATGCACCATGATGCTAAAGCCACAAGATATCGTAATCCTTTTAAAACTCATAACCGTTGGTGAAAAGCCCTGGTCATACGCTACCCTTGCGTTAGAACTGGCAATGAGTCCATCTGAGGTGCACAGCGGCATCAAGAGGGCAGGGGGTGCTCGGCTTTTTGATGCACATCGGAAGGCACCCATTATCCGTTCACTGCTGGAGTTCCTTGTGCATGGTGTAAAATATGCCTATCCGCCCGACCGTGGTCCTCTCACTCGTGGTATTCCCACCAGCTTCGCCGCTCCGCCGATGAACAGTATTATCGTACCGTCAACTGAGCCGCCACCGGTATGGCCCTATCCGGAAGGGACGATGCGTGGTTATGAATTTTCACCACTCTATCGATCAGTGCCCAAGGCGGCGTTAAAGGATCAAGCCCTCTATGAACTGCTCACTCTCCTGGACGCCATTCGCGACGGGCGGGCACGAGAACGTGAACTTGCCATAAAACTGCTCTCGGAACGACTGGAGATGTCATGACAAGAGCAGTGGAAACCAATCTGGCAATGATCCGCCATGTCGCGCAACATTTAGGTAACCTTCGGGATCGGGTGGTTTTTCTGGGCGGAGCGGCTACGGCCTTACTTATTACCGACCAAGCGACACCTGATGTCCGTATTACCACCGATGTCGATCTCATTGTGGAAGTCGCCTCCAGAGTGGACTACTACCACTTGGCAGATTCACTCCGCAATCTTAACTTCACGGAAGATACGGAAGAAGATGCGCCACTCTGTCGATGGCGGATCGACGGAATAGCCGTAGATGTCATGCCAACCACTGCTGAGATCCTTGGTTTCAGTAATCAATGGTACTCTCAGGCGTTACGCTGTGCCTCCACCGTAAAAATCGCCGAAGAGCTGGTAATCCGGGTAGTCACTGGGCCTTATTTTCTGGCCACCAAAATCGAAGCGTTCTACAGCCGTGGCAAGGGAGATTTCCTGGCAAGCCATGATATGGAAGATATTGTCACTTTGATCGATGGTCGGCCCGAATTGGGCAATGAAGTGAACAGTGTGGACGGAGACGTAAAAATATTTCTTGCCCACACGTTTGAAGAATTTCTGCAGAGTAGAGATTTTCTCGAAGCGTTGCCGGGTCATTTGCTGCCCGATACGTCAAGTCAACAAAGGATACCGCTCCTGCTCCAAAGGTTACGAAATATTGCGCAGTCAAATGCTGAACGGGAGTGTTGTAATCGATAATCCATCGTACTTGACATGAGATATCTTATAAGACGCTATAAAACACAGACATATCATATGCTTATAAGTATTCACCATGCATTTATTCTCTCTACGGCAACATTGCGGATCACCTGCCAAGCCGATTGACACTCTACCCCTACCGGCAAGTCACCTCTAGCCATTCACTGCCGGCAGGATATCAACAAGGCGGTTCCAAGGAATAATCCGGGTCGTCTCGCCATCGATCGTCATGTCACCGCCATAGACTAACCATGATCGCTG
The DNA here is from genome assembly GCA_903929485.1 of uncultured Desulfuromonadales bacterium. Classification (GTDB taxonomy): domain Bacteria; phylum Desulfobacterota; class Desulfuromonadia; order Geobacterales; family CAIOGM01; genus CAIOGM01. Next base: position 6,544 of record CAIYUY010000180.1, on the reverse strand, counting down.
GTTCGCGTTACCGGAAAGCACGCACCACTGTTTGAGGTTATTCATGAAATCAGAAACAACCGTAGCGCCTGATTTAATTTCAATCGGTAGCAACTCCTCCCCACGCTCCAACAGTAAATCGATTTCAAGCCCCCGGCTGTCTCGCCAAAAGAAAAGATTTGATGGATTCCCTGCATTATAACAATTCTTCAAAAACTCCATGACAATCAATGTTTCGAAAAGATTGCCGCGCAGAGCATGAAATGCCACGTCTTCCGGATTCCGGATGCCGACCAGCCATGCCGCCAACCCGGCATCACAAAAATAGAGCTTAGGTGCTTTTATGAGACGTTTATTAAAATTGCGGTAGTGCGGCTGAAGCAGGTGAACGACATAACTGGCCTCCAGCACCGAAATCCAAGCAGCTGCGGTATTGTGGGTGATTCCGCAATCATTGGACAGAGATGAAAGATTCAAAAGTTGCCCGGTACGTGCAGCACACATCTTTACGAAGCGCTGGAACAGGGAAAGATCCCGGACATTGATTCGTTGGCGAACATCCCGTTCAACGTAGGTAGTCATATAGGCGGCAAACCAATCGCTCGGATGAAGATCGCGGTCATATAGCGGCGGATAACCACCCCGATATATAAGTTCGTCGGGGTTTTTTGCCAATCTACCCCCCGAATGCAGTTCAGCCAACGAAAATGGCAGGAGTTCCACCATACCAACCCGGCCGGCGAGAGATTGGGTGACCCCCGACAACAGCCCAAACTGCTGAGAGCCGGTCAACACAAACATACCAGGACGCAGGTCGGCATCGACACGGGTTTGCAGATAGGAAAAGAGCTGCGGCGTCCGTTGTACCTCATCCAATATGGCGCCATCAGGATAAGCTGCCAACAGACGCCGAGGGTCACTTTCGGCAATCGCCTGAATATCCGGATCTTCAAGAGAAAGATAAGGCTTCTCAGGAAAAGCAGTTTTGGCAAGGGTGGTTTTTCCCGACTGCCGTGGCCCGGTAATGGCAACAATCGGGAAGCCTTTGGCCAACCGCAGAATAGTGTCTGTAGCCGAACGTGGAATCATTTCGGCAAGATACCAATGGTTGAACATATTGTCAATCCAATTAACATTTCGTGCAAGCCCTTCGAATCACGGCAGGATACTGGAGCGATACTTCCACAAACCCACCGAATGCCAATCTCATACGTTCATGAATTGAAAAACATACCGCCAATGCAGAGCTCACCCGATATAAGGTATTAAAATGATCATGTGCGGCTTCATCCCAGATCCATTAGTCCTCTAAAAAAAATTATACAACTATATTGGATAGTTACTTTATTCCGGCAGTTTGGCACACAAGATGCTATAGCATGTTTAGCTATTCAAACTCACTCAAGGAGACATAAAATGAAAAAAGTTCTGTCCTCAATCGTTGCTGCTCTCGTTGCTCTTTCTTTCGCTGGTCTTGTTAGCGCCGCAGAGCCGGCTCCGACCGCTGCTCCTGCGACTCCCGCTGCCGCTGCTGACGTGAAGAAAGAAGAAAAAGCAGCCAAACCGGCCAAGAAAAAACACAAGAAAGCCAAAAAAGCCAAAAAAGAAGAAGTTCCTGCTGATGCGGCGGCTCCTGCTGCCAAGTAATTTTTCTTCGGCACGTAGTTTAACTAAAGAAAAGCCGCACCCCTAAGGGTGCGGCTTTTCTCATTTTTACGCCCCTCAGGGCGCGTGGTGCGTGAGCGCTATTTTTTTAACCCCGGTGACTGGCGGACAACTTGGCGGTGCAAGTCCTCTACGGAGCCTGATGGTGGGAACCGTTAGCCAAGCAGCAGGGGTGTCCAAGGTGACCCGGAATGTAGCCCCTCTCATTACGTACGGACACGTCGCCGAGAGGTCTGCCTTGTCGAAAAGAACCGGGATTTTGGTGGTGGGACGAAATTTTGTTTGGCACTTGAAATAGTCGGAATAAATCATTATGATTGAACGTGATTTAAGGTGATTAAAGGGGGCGTCTATGATGAACACCAAAGTCCTTACCGCACATGTGCCACTTCCGCTTGCGGAAAAAATTGACCTAATGGCTGCTCGCTTGGAGCGCTCACGAGGTTGGATTGTAAAACAGGCGCTGAGTGCCTGGGTCGACCAGGAAGAAGAACGTAGACGCCTGACGTTGGAGGCCTTGGCGGATGTTGATACCGGGTACGTCATTGACCACCAAGCGGTTCTAGGATGGGCCAGTAGCCTCGATACGGACACCCCGTTGCCGGTGCCGCGCTGATGGAGTTAAAATGGACCAGTAAGGCGCTATCCGATCTTGCACGACTCTATGAGTTTTTGGCCGCTGTGAACAAGTTAACCGCTGTGCACACGGTGCAATCGCTGGCTGCCGCACCGAGTCGTCTCCTGGAACAACCCCGCATCGGTGAAAAACTGGAAGAGTTTGAGCCGCGTGAAGTGCGCCGCATCCTTGCCGGGCATTACGAAGTGCGCTACGAAATTAGGGAGCCAATAATCTACGTGCTGCGGCTCTGGCATACGCGAGAAGATCGATAACTTAATGGGAGCCTTGCAGTAAGGGGTTCCAAGCCCGAAACCGGGGTTGTAAGCCGGAACCGCCGAAAATTCCGTTGCCAGCCAAAACCAGCGGATATCTGAACAAACTGGTTTGCGGCCGCCGGAATGCAGTGACAGGGGCTTGAAGCATGTCCAATACGGGCGTAATTTCAACGTATTCCTGCACGGAAACACTGTCGTAAACCGACTTTAGCCGGAAACCATCCAACAGGTTTTCCGACATATGACAAAGGGACAAAACTACCCTGTTGCCCATTTTTTCACGAATCCTTACGGTAACCCGACGTGGACGTGCTCGTGGCGAAGTTGGGGTTGGGATGACGGAAATTTCGGTGGTTCCGGCTTACAGCCCCTACCCCAAATTTCTACAGTAGGGCCTAAGACCTCAACTGGACAGGTGCTCCCCGCCAGACGTTCTCTACTCTTTCCGTCAGCACCCTGTCGAAGTGCGACAGACTGGCCTGGTTTGTTCCTGGCTGTTGCACTTCGACAACCGTTCGCTAGTTGACCAACAGGTTATTCCTCGGACTTCGACGCCAGCCCCCCGCTTTCTCACTCAGTTCCACTTCGACCGGACAGACCGACTACAAGTTTGGCTGAGCAAAAGACCTCCGCCAAAACCAAAGGATACCTCAGGAACGACAAGACGAAGATCGGCGTACTTTGTGCTTGAGTATCCCCATGGATCATATCCGGTCCGGAGCAACAGCACGATCTCGGAGTCGTCAGGAGTGATCTCTGACACATGCAATATGCAATAAATGAATTGCATTGACATATTGCATAAAATACGACTACAGTTAGCTTATGATCAAACGAGACAGTGAAGCAACCATTCTCGCCTTGCTACAGGGTTTTCCCATAGTAACGGTTACCGGACCGCGGCAATCAGGGAAAACAACCCTGGCCAAGTCAGTGTTTTCTAACCGAGCTTATGTCTCCCTGGAGGATCCAGATCAGCGCTTGGCTGCGCTAGATGATCCCCGCTCGTTTCTGGAGAGGTTCCCGGACGGTGGAGTCTTGGACGAAGTACAACGCTGCCCGGAACTCCTCTCCTATCTGCAAACCTTGGTGGATCGTGATGGCCGCATGGGCCGCTTCATCCTGACTGGGTCCCAGCAGTTTGGCTTACTGGCAGGAATTACACAGTCGCTGGCTGGACGAACCGCGTTTGTCGAGTTACTGCCGTTCTCGGTGGCAGAACTGGCCCAAGCGCGTAAACTGCCGGCCGATAGCGATACGATGCTTCTAACCGGCGGATATCCGCCGCTCTATGACCGAAAAGTACCCCCGGCAGCTTGGTTTGCCGCTTATGTCACCGCCTATGTGGAGCGGGACGTGCGACAATTGCTCAAGGTTTTGGAACTGGAAACTTTCCAGCGCTTTGTTCGCCTTTGTGCCGGTCGCACCGGGCAACTGCTCAACCTCTCCACTCTGGCCGCAGAATGCGGTATTACTCACAACACCGCCAAGTCCTGGATTTCCGTCCTGGAGGCAAGCTATCTCGTCTTCCTGCTCCGTCCGCACCACGTTAATTTCAACAAGCGTCTGGTTAAGATGCCAAAGCTCTATTTCTATGATACCGGTCTGGTCGCATGGTTACTGGGGATAAGGACGACCGAGCAACTGGCGACCCATCCGTTGCGGGGGAGCATCTTTGAAACCTTCGTGGTTGCGGAGGTGCTCAAAAGTCAGCTCAACCATGGGGAACGACCGCAGATCGCCTTCTGGCGGGACAGCAACGGCAATGAGGTGGATCTGCTCGTGGAAGTGGGTCAGCAGCTGGTACCCGTGGAGATTAAGTCCGGTAAGACTCTGGTGCGTGATTCCTATGCCGGTTTGGAGAAATGGAGAACCTTGGCTGGAGAGCAGTGTGGAGAACCGATACTCGTTTACGGGGGCTCGGACAGCTACCGCCACCAGGGTATTCGAGTGCTGGGGTGGCGGGACTGTGGGCAGGTTTTAAAATAGTGTCTGAGGTCGTGAAGGCACGGCAACGTGTCCGTACGTAATGAGCAATAATGCAAAAAAAATATAATAATATCGATGTATTGTATAGAGTCTTATAAGATATCTTATGTCAAGTACAGTATTCACATAGACTACCACTCAACCTAAGCTGTTTTTCCTGTTACTTGGGTTGGGAGTGTCTGCTATTGTCAGGACACCTCAGCCATTAAGTTGGGGTGTATCATGCACTTGGGACCTTGCCCGTGCCTGTCCCGTACGCATCCCACAGTTTCAGCGGATGAACCGTAATTTCATCTTTATTGGAATAATTCATATTTTGCTCTTATGAAAACCATTGTGCAAGTTTTATTTTATCTATTTTTTTATTGGCAACCTCTTCTGCGAAATTTAGGGAGGCATAATGGTTCACCTAAATCAGCTACGCAGGTATGTCATTGCCTTACGCAGTGCCATATCCATCTCTCGATATGGTGGATGTAGGATTCCGCAATAGGTGACTCGGATGGAAGGGGATATTTTCAGATTGGCTCATTACAACCATATCCCCTGCCACTTGGTTGGGAGTGCCTACTATTGCTAGGACACCTCAATTATAAGTACACCAGTACCGGAACTGCCCCCGGGACCACCAGTAATCTCAAATAATCAAGGGAGGGAGTGGAAAAGACATCATGGTCAACCGATCTTCAGGGTGTGGATCTGCATTGAAATTTGACCCGGTATCGGCATTCCGATTGACCCATTCAGAAACAGGAAATCAACTAGTTACGAATGCTAGAGCGGCGGGTCAACTTCTACGCCGATATGGGTCAAAGTTGAAATCTGATCGACAGACAGACCGACTCCAAGTTTGGGTGAGCAATAGACCTCCGCCAAAACCAACGGATACAGCTTTACCTATTCATCATGATATGGTAAATATATACCAAATTTTGGTAATATATGGAGAACGGCATGGGCTACTATCTCTCAGGGTTACTCGGCTCAAAAGCAAAGGAATGCGTGCTCATGTACCTCTTCGCACGTGGCAAAGGCTACGTCTCCGAGATTGCCACCTTCTTCCCAGAGGTGAGCCGTAACGCCATCCAGAACGCCGCCGAAGTCCTGGAGAAGGATGGTGTCCTGGTCGAAGGTCAACAAGGCAACATGAGGGTCTACGAGTTCAGTTCTCGATGCCCCTATGCTGATCCTCTCCAGCACCTGCTACAGGCAGTCTCAAAATGCTACTCCCCAGAAGAGCGCCAACGACTGTTCATGTACCGTGGAGCTCCCCGGAGGAAAGGGAAGGTTGTCACGGTATGACCTGGCGCACAGACTTCACCGACGCCACCCATGAGGAAATCGCCGCCGCCGTCTCCGAGGCCCTTCGCGCCCATGAGATCATGGCCGTCATGTCTGGGGGAGGATGCGTCTCCGTCTACTCGGTCAACAAATACCAGTCAGACGACCTCGACTTCGTGGACAGCTACCGGGACAAGCCGAAGATCCAAGAGGCGCTTCTGACGATCGGATTCTTCAGCAACCGCGACAGGTATTTCCGCAACGACACGACCGGCATCTACCTTGAGTTTCCACCGGGGCCGGTGATGATCGGTAACGAGCCGGCCAAGGAACCCGTAGAGTGGGAGACGTCAGCCGGCAGCATCCGCATGCTTACCCCCACCGACTCCGTGAAGGATCGCCTGGTGAAGTTCTACGAGTGGAACGACTCCCAGGCTCTCTATCAGGCGTTGCTTGTTGTGGCCGCTCAGCCGGTGAACCTCCGCGAAGTCGAAAGATGGTCCGTCAAGAGCGAGGGGCAGGCGGGCAAGTACAAGTTCTTCAGGAGCCTGGCAGGTAAGGTGCTCAGCCGGTGGGAATTCACCGAAGATGAGATTGTCCAACTGGCAACCGATCAGATGGTCAAGGAGCGGACCAGGCAGTTGAAGAGGTGAGGTGCTACGCCACCACTTGACTACCCTTGGAAACCGGTTTCAATCGGTCATTTTTGCGACCCTGACCACTACATCTAGTGGTT
>CAIYUY010000179.1 GCA_903929485.1 uncultured Desulfuromonadales bacterium | reverse complement strand
TTTTGTTAAGGTTGATCTGTTGCACAAGGGGAGGGGAGGGTGGGAGTTGCATGAGGTGAAGGGCTCCACCGGGATGAAGAGCGTGTATCTGGATGACATCGCGGTGCAGTACCACGTGGTGACCGGCGCCGGGGTGCCGCTTATGTACGCCGGGCTGGCGCACGTCAACAATCAGTACGTCCGGCAGGGTGACATTGATGTTCAGCAGCTCTTTACCAAGCAGGATCTGACGGAGAATGTTGTAGACCGACAGGATGAGGTGCGGGGCCGGGTGGCAATACTTCGGGATATGTTGACCGAGGAAATGCCGAATGTCGGCATCGGGCCGCACTGTTCCAATCCCTATGGCTGTCCGTTTCAGGGGCACTGCTGGGCGCACGTGCCGTCGCCGTCGGTGTTCGACCTGCGAAGCTACGGCAAACCGGACCCTTTCAATTTCTACCGTGAGGGGCTGGTTCGGTACACCGAACTTCCTCTGGATCGCCTGGGGTGGCGGCAGCGGCAGCAGGTGGAAGCACACCTCAATCAGTCACAAACAGTGGACAATGCCGCAGTGGGGCAATTTCTTGATACCCTCACCTATCCGCTCTCCTTCCTGGATTTCGAGACCACTTTCATGACGCCGGTGCCGCTTTTCAACGGGACTCGCCCCTATCAGCAGGTGCCGTTTCAGTACTCGCTGCATATCATTCGAGAGGAAGGGGGCGAGGTAGAGCATCACGCCTGGCTGGCGGCGGCCGACGAAGACAACCCGGCGGCCGGACTCCTGACCAGTCTCCTAGCGGCTCTCCCTGAAAGCGGCGCCATCATCGCCTGGAACAAGGTCTTCGAATCTCGAATCCTGGGAGAGTTGGGTGATCGATTCAGAAAACTTGCGCCGGAAGTCACGGCGGTGAGGGAGCGGTTGGTGGACCTGATGATTCCCTTCCGGAATCGTGCCGTTTACGACTGGCAGATGCACGGTTCAGCTTCATTGAAATCGGTGTTGCCGGCATTGATCCCGGAGTTGAGTTACGACGGGTTGGAGATTGCCGACGGCGGTACGGCAGCATCATCGTGGTTGCGGATGAGGGCGACGGATGATCTTGTGGAACGGGAGGCGATGTCTCAAAATCTTCTGGATTACTGCCACTTGGATACCCTAGCGATGGTGCGGATTTTGGAGTGGTTAAGAGAGCGGGTGGGGGGATTTGCTGCGGGGCGGTGAGGGCTTGGAACTGGTGAGATGCGGGAGGTGATAGTTATGAACCACTTAATAAATCACGTTGTTTTTTTGAGGCGTTGCTGCTATGGTTTGCAAACTATTCATGAGGCCAGAGGTGCGGAGGCATGTTGTTTTTTTCGTGTTGCTTGGCTCCGGCCCTCAATGCCTTAATCTGCGTAGCCGGAGACTGCCAACGCGCAGAAGTGGCAGCTTAGGGTTAGGTGGGCTTTCAAGTTGCCAAGATTGCATCATCAACTTGCCACCTTGAGAGTCTGACCCCACCTGCCCTCGGTTTCCTCGTCCTGGTTTCCCAAACTTGGCAACTTGGACGCCTGGCACCATAGCTTTGCCATAGCTTATACGTGCAAAATTTAGAAATTAATCACAACAAAACCTTCGGCACCGAAAGGAATATAATGGAAGAGAATAACATATGCCTCATTTCGCATGAGGAAACAGGAACTTTTGACAAAACACAGGTATTTTCTCATTCTGCAGTTGAGAACCCTACTCAGTTGTCCCTGCGACAGATTGCCAGTTGGCAATTCCCAGATTTGGTCAGTGGCAAACCGCCTGTCCTTGCGGCATTGCCTTCCCTGCAACGGGGTGCAGTGTGGAAACCTAACCAAGTTGAATTGCTGTGGGACTCAATCCTGCGAGGATTTCCAGTCGGATCGCTGGTAGTGTGCGAGAAACTTAAATATCAAAAATCACGAAGTGGGATCCACGTTGAGCAAAGTTCTAATAATATAAATTGGAAAGAACAAGATTATACTCATCATCTTTTAGATGGTCAACAACGTGCAAATGCAATTGCACTAGGCTATCTGGATCCTTATCGTAATAATGAGTTTGACGCTGAAGCTGAAACCTTGCTCTGGCTTGATTTAGCTCCTAAACTTGACAGATTCCCGCAAGCATCTACCCGTAGTCATCTGTTGCGTGTGACCACCATGGCTCATCCTTGGGGATTTCGGATCGGTGAGGGCAAGGAGCCTCAAAGACTCGTGACAAGTGATGCACGTGAGGCTAAAAGCATATTTAAAACATGGTGGTCAGATGCCGATAATGATAAACGACCAATCCCGGCGGAAGGTTGCCCATGGCATGCAGATGTGCCCATTCCATTGGCTTGGGCACTAGAGGTAATGCATCAGCTTAAATGCAAAAAAGATAATAATTATATTATCCCTGAGGAACTGTGGGAATCACTTTTTGAACGGTGCAAAGTTTTTATTGATACACATAAACCTCTGACTCCCCCGAATGTGTCAGAAAATTTGCGTTATAAACATTGGGTAGTGCGTGCGATGGAAACGCTAAGAAATTGGTTGAAACCCCCTGATAATAACATCGATAAAAATAGTGGTATTGTACTGGCACGTGCGCTTGAACGTATACATAGCGCTTGTATCATCGTGCTGCATGTGCCAACTGACGCAGTGACCCAACCCAGTCGCACCGAAACAGGTTCTGTCACTGCATCAGATGGCGAGGAACGTATTGCCAACGTGGAACATCTTTTTCAACGACTTAATAGCGGTGGTACAGAATTGAGAGGTGATGACCTCGCATACTCCATGATAAAAGCGTATTGGCCTAAGATTGAAAACACAATTAGTGATATTAAGAAACGTCCAACTGAAACTCAAGTTGCTTTACTCGGTGCCAGATTGGCATTAGACTGCGGAAAAATGCCACCTGCTTTAAACGTTGGCCGATTACGGTCAATCGCTGCTTCGTCAAGCAGCAATAGCCCTCAACCTGCGACAGATATTGAAATAAAGCAATCACAAACAAATGTACGACAAGAGCAGTGGTTGGGTGAAAAGTGCAAAATTGAGATTATGTTCGGATTGAAGGGTAATGACCTTACTCAATCAGCACCGATTAAAAAAGCGATAATACAGCTAGATAACTGGTTTTTATACAAAAAAGATATATGTAATTGGGGTTTGCCGCCTGTACTACGTTCTCGCCTGGCAGATCAAGCGCCGGAGGTTTTTCTTTTTTTACTGAGGTTATCTCACTATGCGGCAGAAAACCAAATTTCACCCGATGAGGACGTGCTTAAAAAACTTTTAGGATTAGCCACTGCATTACACTGGTTTGGGATAGATCGAAAACGTGCGGTGGAAAAGTTGTGGGAGCGTGACCCTAAAAATTGGTTGGATGGGACTGCTTTTATCGAAGGTAGCCTTTTGGAAGAACTTCGCAGTATGGATAATCCTAACGGTGGCAAGATAGCAACTATTGCCAGTATCTTGTCACCGCAGGAACTGAAAGATTACATTGATGTAAATACTATTAAGCCGGACGAAATTGAGCAGTGGAATTGGTGGGAAACTCTTGTTAAGGGGAAAGCCAAATCACCTGAAACCGATGAGCAGCGATGGGAACGTTACAAGCATATTATCGGTGTGCTTAACAGTCACAACTATAACGGGACAAATAGTCTATTGCTCATGTATGCTCAACGTGCACAAATGGAAAACTATTTTTATACTTATGACCCATCACGGGTGGGCTACTGGGAAGTCTATAACGTACCATGGGACTTTGACCACATATTGCCTAAAAACGCTTTTTATTATAGGCAAAAGTACGGTAAATCATATGTAGATGTTTGCAAGCAGTGGGGGTTTACCATCGGTAATCTTCACCTGCTACCGTTTGAAAAGAATCGCAGTCGCCATTACGAACTTGCCGACGAAAGTTTGCCAGAAGATCATGAGGCTTTAAAACGAATGTTGCTCTGGGATACGGAACGACAAGGACAGGAAGACCGTAGATCTGGATTTTCTTTGACTGGACTTCATGTTGAAGGCAGCCACAAAGACTCCGCCGAAAGCAAGGAAAAGGTGCACCAGTTCGTATTGGATGCTCGGGCGCGACTGATTCGTATCTATAGTGATTGGTTCGATTCGCTCAATATTAAAGAACTTATTTGACGATAACTTGGGTGCCCCCGTGTCAGGTACCCCCGTGTCCATGAAAATGTGCGCTGACCTGCGATTTGTTCTCGAACAGGTTGCCGTCGAAGCTCGGAAACCGTTTGCCTGATACGACAGGCTAGCAAGCAGACGTCACAAACGTGAGTGGACTTCGACGAAGAGATGACCCGGAGTAATTTTAAGAAGTAACGGTGTGTTGTTATTATTTCCTTCCCCTGTCTCCAAGCCCGACGTAACTGTCGGGCTTTTTTTCACCTTCGTCCTTCATCCGTCCCAAACTGTCGCACCAATCGAGTAAGGTTGAACTGAATTCGCGAGGGTGTCCCGTAGCGAGGTTATCCGCATCATGAAAGTTCAGAAAAACAGAGATTATACCGGGCCTCGAATCCAGATCGACTACCGAGATTCTGACCTGTTCGATTTCTGGCACTATATCCACAAATACTACCTGTCCCCTGCTGATAAGGGTGCTCTGTTTCCGGTTGATATCCAAGCCCTTGATGTTTTGTCCGACGACCGTAGGGAGTTCGGTATAAAGGAAGCCTTTGATCTCTGGGACGGAGTAATTCTGGGAAACCTTCCCGATGTCACGCTCTATTACCGGGATCTTAAACTTGAAAAGCGTTTGGATGCCGATCTGGTGCGGCGCGGCCTGATCGCCATAGCCGCATACAGGCGGGAAATCATGCGAAAATTGACGGCGGAAGAGGAGCGTGCGGCCCTGAACCTCAACGAATGGTTGTGTGGTTACGAAAAGGGCTTGGTAGTCGGATATATCGAAATCGAAAACGGAATGAAAGCGGAACTGCGACGGACAGATTCGTTGCTGGTAGATTTCGAGATGGACCTGGAGATGCAGTTTTATCTGCGGCAAGATGATCCGTTTTACGATAATGACGCTGCCGACGAGCATGACTGGGAGAGAGACGCGGCGCTCATGTGTGAGCTGAAGCATCTCACCATCCCTCATCGGCTCAATGAAATTCATGATCCGGAGTATTTCGGCCTTGGTGACGATCGTGACCACAATGAAACTCGGGGCCGCGGCTGCTCCGATCCCGTCGTGCAGGCCAGGCAGTGCTATCTGTTCCACATGTTAACATCACACTGCGGCGTCCCCCGGTCTCACCTGAAGCGGATCGGTACGATCTGGTCGGACATCCGGGTCATAAACCAGACCGCAGTGACAATCGACCTGACTGGTGAGAATATCGTGGCCCGACAGGTTGCGACGTATCCGGGTAAGATTTTATGAGCGCACCGAAGTCCATTCACCAGCTTATCCCCGGAAGATCATACGCAGGAGAGCTTCCTCCCCTGACCGAAGATGAGATCAGTCGCACTGCCCGACTGCGTCATGATGTAGTGACGCTCGCCTTTGATATGGGTGAACGGAACACCGGCAACCCGGAACATCTGGCAAACGCAGCCGAGTACCTTGAGGCCCGGTTCCTGGGACTGGGGTATGCAGTCCACCGGGAAACTTTCATGGCCGGAGCGGTTTCAGTCGCCAACATCGTGGCCGAGAAGAAGGGGCGGACGAAACCGGAGGAGATCGTCATTGTCGGCGCCCATTACGACGCTCCACCCGGTTCCCCCGGCGCGAACGATAACGCCTCCGGTGTTGCCGGCCTGCTGGAAATCGCGCGCGGACACAAAGACGCACCTCAGCGCACCCTCCGCTGCATCGCTTTTGTTAACGAAGAGCCACCTTATTTCCAGACCGAGTTGATGGGGAGCCGGGTTCATGCGAGAGGATGCCGGGAACGTCGGGACAAGGTCAAGGCCATGCTCTGCCTGGAGTGTCTCGGCTGTTACAATGACCGGCCCGGTAGCCAGATCTATCTGCCTCCCCTGGGGCGATGGTATCCGGATCGGGCGGATTTCATCGCTTTCTGCTGCAACCTGCGATCCTATCCGCTGCTGAGAACGGCCACCAGGGTATTCCGGACTACGACGAAATTCCCTTCGGAAGGGGTGGTGGCCGGAATTGGCTGGTCGGATCACTGGTCGTTCTGGCGGGAACAGTACCGGGCCATCATGATTACAGACACGGCATTCCTTAGGAATCGGCACTATCACCTGGCCACGGACCTGCCGGAGACCCTGGATTATGAACGGATGGCCCGGGTGGTGGGTGGGATACAGCGAATAACCGATTATCTACTGCGATGAGCGGTATTTAAAACTGCCGCATCTTTTCTCCATCCGTCCTAAACTGTCGCACCTCCTTGGTATGGTCAAAACCATCCCAAGGAGGTGCGACACGCCGATGAGAAATAATCGATCCTATTCCAATAAACCCCTTCCTTCCTCCGAGTCCCATGGGAAGAAAGACCGAAGCGCCCTCAAAAAACAGCAGCTCATTGTCGGCCTGGACATGGGGACGAACTACATCCGCGCCGTCGTCGGCTCCGTTGCTGATCACGGCATCGAAATTGTTGGTATCGGTGTCTGCCCGTCACCGGGTATCCGCAAGGGAGTTGTGATTAACATTGAGAGCACGGCGGCCGCCATTAGGAAGGCTGTGGAACAGGCGGAACTTATGGCAGGATGCGAGATCAGGTCGGTCTACGCATCTGTCTCAGGGGAATATATCAAAGGATCCAACTCCAAGGGGATCAACGTTATCAGGAACAGCGAAGTCTCCAGGGATGATGTTGAACGGGTCATTGCCGCAGCCAAAACCGTTGCCATCTCCATGGACCGGGAGATAATTCACATCCTTCCCCAAAAGTTCATTATCGATGATGTCGACGGGATTCATGACCCGCTGGGAATGAGCGGTTTTCGTCTGGAAGCGCGGGTCCATATCGTCACCGGAGCCGTTGCCTGCGTACAAAACACCATCAAGTCGTGTAACCGGGCCAATCTTAATGTGGCCGGCATTGTTCTGGAGCAGTTTGCCGCTTCGGAAGCTGTCCTTTCCGATGAAGAGAAGGAGTTGGGTGTCGCTTTGGTGGATATCGGCGGGGAGACGACCGACATCGCCATCTTCATCGATGGGGCCATCGCTCATACCTCGGTTCTCTCCCTGGGTGGGAACGAGATAACCAATGAAATCGCCATGGGGCTCCACATTTCCCTGGCTGAAGCGGAAAAGATCAAGCAGAACTACGGATGCTGTCTACCGTCACTGGTGAGCAAAGACGAGACTATCGCACTCCCCGTCGTGGTGGGACGAAACCCCCGTTTCCTCTCTCGCCTAATTCTGGCTGAAACCCTGGAGCGGCGTGTTCAGGAGATATTCGACCTGGTGAACCGGGAACTAATCAAGTCGGGGTATACAGACTTCCTCATCTCCGGTGTGGTCATCACCGGGGGGAGTAGCATCCTGGAAGGAATGCCGGAACTTGCCGAGCAGCTCTTTAATCTCCCTGTGCGGTGCGGTACCCCCGTGAACATTGGCGGACTCATCGATACTGTCAGTTCACCGGATTACGCCACCGGCGTGGGGCTGGTGATCTACGGCAGCAAGAACGTCAGGGAGGAATACGTTCCATCTCATTCCGGAAGGGACTCCAGGGACGACAACCTGTTCCGACGGGCGTCGCAACGGATGAAAGAATGGGGCCGGCGAATTTTTCCCTGAAAGACGACATCGAAACGTAACCATAAACGATACGGGAGTCTGGAAATGCCGGAAATCACGGAGAGTCGCGGCAACAGGAGGAGTACCTACCATGCGACATAACGAGTCAGAAAAAACGTGCGGCATTTTGACGCTATTCCATACGTTCGACAGTTTCGTGGTCGGCGCCGGTAACCGGTCTGCCCATGCCGCGGCTCTGGCAGTGTCCGGAAGCCTCGGCGCGGCATACAATCCGCTGTTTATCTACGGCGAAGGCGGCTTGGGCAAAACCCATCTTCTCGGGGCCATAGGCAATCATATCCAGGAGCAAAACAAACGGGCAAAAGTCATCGTATCTTCCCCGTCAACATTCATGAATGAAACGAACAACGGTGCACATTCGGCGAAGTTGGACAAGTATTACGCCATGATCCGAACGGCCGATGTGCTGCTCATTGACGACTTTCAGATCATGGCCGGCGTGATATCGATCCGGAAGGAATTCCTCCACACCGTCGCACAGCTCCACGAGAGGCAGACGCCGATTGTAATCACCTCCGACAGGATGCCCGGGGATATCCCGGAGTTGGATACTCGTCTCCTTTCCCGGATCGATGATGGGATACTGGAGGTGATTCAGCCTCCCTACTTCATGTTGAGGAGGTATCATGAAAACCATCATGAGTGGCATCGAAAAAATTGATGCTATTACCGGCGGCTATCATCCGGGAGAGTTGACGCTTATTTGCGGCAGGCCGGGGATGGGCAAAACAACTCTGCTGAAACGGGTCATACTCAACACAGCACGAATGGCAGTGCGCAACAAACATGCCGAATTCGTCCTGTATTTCAATCCGGCAGGTACAGGTCTCGCTGAAATTCCACGTTTCCGTGGCATCAGCAATCTTCAAGCAGAAGCGGTCATCGTTGATGCGACACCTGCGGAGTCAGTGGACCATATTGTTGAAAAATTCGCCATGCTCAAGAAAACGCATGAAATATCCATGGTGGCGATTGATTATCTGCAACTGCTGAACCAAGGGGAATCTGATTCAGACAAGCGACAGCAGGGTATGGTCGCCATAGTCAGTCGGCTCAAGGAACTGGCAGTTAATGAAGGTATCACTGTCCTGATGAATGCCGTTTTGACGCCGCTTGTGGAAAACCGTCAGGATTATATGTCCCGGCCTGCCGACATTTCAAACTTTAGCGACATCAAATCACTGGCGGATATGATTATGATCCTTCATCGACCATATCACGTCGTCGGGGTGCAGGGGACGCAAGGGGTATTCCTACCCGGCCCGACTACGTTCACCGTCGCCAAGAACAGTCATGGTGGCGTCGGCTTCTGTAAATTAGCCCTTCGAGAATTCGGCAATGCTGCTGATAGGTTCTCGTGGCACTGGTATGTTGAAGATTATCGGATTCGCAGCCATCTGCGCTGGCTGTTCTTTGGCTCGCCGGACTCTGATGATGGACCAAAGCCGGAGGATTCGAGCAATGGCTATGTTATCAACGGCTACAGGATGGATAAGGAAGGGTTCGACAGGCTGAATACCGGCCTGCGCTGGCCAATTCTGGGCAATGATCCGATCCTTGATCAAGACATTGCAAGAGATTTCCTCGATAATAAACGTTTGCAGAAACCGGAGCAATACAATGCATTCTGCCCGCTGGACGGCTACGTGACCGCGATTAACGCTGAATACTATTGGGGACTGCCACCTGGCGAGCGGATGAATGAATCCGGG
>CAIYUY010000178.1 GCA_903929485.1 uncultured Desulfuromonadales bacterium | reverse complement strand
GCTGATGATGCAGTGAAAGGGGGCGATGGGGATGGGGAAGATGATCCCGTCGGGGTCGTGATTCTGCTCGATGCAGGCGGCCACGGAACGCCCCACGCCGATGCCGTAGCACCCCATGAAGATGACCTGCTCTTTCCCCGCCGCGTCCAGATAGGTCGCCTTGAGGGATTCCGAATACTTGGTCCCCAGCTTGAAGACATGCCCAACTTCTATACCGCGCCGGATCTCCATGACCCCGTCACTGCAACGGGGACAGGCATCGCCGGGAACCACGTTCCGGAGGTCGGCAAAGAGCGCCACGGAGAAGTCGCGCCCCAGGTTCACGTTCTTCAGGTGGAGATCCTTCTCGTTCCCCCCGATGATGAAGTTCTTCATTCCCGCCACGGTATGATCGGCCACGACCCGAACCTTGAGCCCCACCGGGCCGGCGAAGCCGACGGGGGCGCCGGTGACCTTCTCCACGACCGCATCGGGAGCAAGCTCCAGGGTCTCGCACCCCAGAAGATTCTTCAGCTTGATCTCGTTCAGGTCATGATCCCCCCGCAGAAGCGCCAGCACCGGCTCCTCATCCGCCAGGAAAACCAAGCTCTTGACCACGGACGAAGTGGCGGCGTCAAGGAATGCCGAGACCTCCTGGATGCTCCGTTTCCCGGGGGTGGCTACCCGCTCCAGGGGGCGGGGCTCCGCGGGACGAGCGGGACGCACTTAAGTTCTTTACTTACTCAAAAAACACTAGGAGGCGGGCGGTAGAGTTGGGAGCAGGTGTTACCCGGGACCGGGAGGGACGTTGGTGACATGTGTAACATTTTAATTATGAGTATGAGTTTTTCTCAGGGATCAGGTCTGGCAGGCGTTAACCTTTGTCACCAACCAGGAACCAATAGAAATCCAGTGCAAGAAAAACACCCGCATCTCGCCAATTCCTCGCCCTCCCCGCGAGAGGCAAGGGTGAAGAGTGAAGAGGCAAGGGTGAAGGGTGAAGGGTGAAGGGTGAAGTTGTAACCCGAAAATCGACTGCGCACGCCTGGCGCCATATCTTTGTGTCGCTTGCAAGGTACGACATGGACTACGGTAAGGGTGGTCGAGTGAGAAAATGTGGGGTGGCAAAGCGCAGGATAGTGCACGGGGAGCGCCACCAATTTCAATCAAACATCATCAACCTCTTCTCGGCTCAAACCGGTCCCCTCCATAATGATCGTTATCTCTACACCCGCTGCTTTTAATTTGCGTGCCATTTTTTTCCTGGCCTCGCCGACCTCCCGTTCGACCTCAGCAATTTTCAACCTTGCCTCGCCGGCCTCCCGTTCGACCTCAGCAATTTTCAACCTTGCCTCGCCAGTCTCCCGTTCGGCTTCAGCAGTTTTTTGTTTTGCCTCGCCGACCTCTCGTTCGGCATCGGCCGTTTTCTGTCTCTGTTGCATTATCTCACGCTGCATATCCTCAAATTCGCCAAGAATGCCGTCTTCAATCTCCATCTGCTTTCTCATCTCCGGTTCCAGTATCGCCGACTGCAAACGACGGATGAGTGAACGGTGCTTCTCGGGATAATCTTCTTCCTTGATGTTCAAGATATGATGTTCCGCGTCAACGTACGTACTCTGGTCAAATATGCTCAAAAGCTTTTCCAGATCATTGCGACGCTTCTGCATCAGACTCGGAATCTGGATCACATAGCTGTCATGCGTCAGACTTTCGATAAAACTCTCCTTTACCGTCAACTGCTCGCCGGTCACCAGATCCTTGTAGGTGCGATTTACACCGATTATGGAAGCATCGGTATTGTCGAGCTTATGTCCAAGGAAGTATATTCCGATGATCGGTATCCCGATTCTTCTTGAATGGTTGTTGATCGTCTCTATTTGAATGTTGTTTTTATTGCTGTACTGGCTTCCCAGATAACCCCTGAAACGCATGATGTCCGTGGCGAATTTAGCTTTTTGGATCTCAATCAAGACCTGTTTCAGACCGTCACCGGTTTTAATCGTGGCGCTGAAATCCAGGCGATACACCGTCAACAGGCCAAATCTCCCCTCAATTCTCCCCTTGTCAATATCAGCGGTAAATTCCTGGGGACGAAAATCGAGCGTTTCGATTTCCTCACCTATTATGGAGGAGATCAATAACTTGGCTATCTTCGCGTCTTCCATGAGATATTTGAAGACAACGTCATATATGGGGTTAGCTATCTGCATGATGGACTCCTTTAAAATTCATGCCAACCGTTCCCCGCTCTTTAAACAAAAGTCGGCGTGCGGAAGGTATCCATAACGCGGTCATAAACTGACTGCCGCACCGTAACAGTAAATCTTACCCTGAGCAATCGGAATATTAGCGGATCTATTCAACTGGGACGGATACCATTGTGAATGTCGGTCAATCAGGGGGTGAAAGGAGGATATGTGCCTCCCCTCCGCTTCCCTCACCACCGCGCTCCTTGATAGATTGTAGCAGCAAAAATACCCCGGAAAAACTTGAAACGATTTCTTCCCAACGGCTTGTCATTGATGAGCAAATAGTTCTTGACAATTTGGGGGTGACCATGGTTCAATGACTATAGTATTTATAGTTAAATTGACAGTCGCTCGAAGCATATGCAGGGTGTAGCCTGCCAAATTCAGTAGAATCCATTTATACACAACCGGCTGACTGGAGACACCAGAGGCCAGAGACTATGATCTCTGGCCTCTTTTTTGTATCGAGGATCGCTCGCACGGTACGGAGCAAAACAACGCAGAGGTTACGAGGAGGGAGCCATGGGAAGCTCGGGAGGTTGGTGCAGGCTGACAGCGGCGGAATTAGACGGCAGGTTGGCGCGATTATGCTATGAGCATCTTGTGGACGACAATCCCTATGCCGAATACAGCCTGGAGCGTCGGGAATTTGCCATGGGATGGGTTTACGTGGACAAACATCCTGAGTTTCTCAGGATGAGCAAGAACTGACAGAGCAAACACGATGGACATAAACCAATAACAGAGGGAGCATCCATGAGCGAAGGTACAGAGTACAAAGCGGAAACCCTGGCGCTGCATGCGGGGCAGAAACCGGACCCGACCACCAATGCGCGGGCGGTCCCCATTTATCAGACCACTTCATATGTCTTCAACGATGCCGATCATGCGGCGCGACTCTTCGGCTTGCAGGAGTTCGGCAACATCTACACTCGGCTCATGAATCCGACCACCGATGTCTTCGAGCAGCGAGTTGCGGCGTTGGAGGGTGGCGTGGCCGCACTGGCGGTGGCCTCCGGTCAATCAGCCATCACCCTGGCGATTCTGACTCTGGCCCATGCAGGCTCCGAGATCGTCTCGGCCACCAGCCTCTATGGCGGGACCTACAACCTGTTTCATTACACGCTGCCGCAGTTGGGGGTAACGGTAAAATTCGTCGATCCGTCCGATCCTGAAAATTTCCGCAAGGCCATCACTCCAAAAACTAAACTCATTTTCGGAGAAACGGTCGGCAATCCCAAGCTGGACACCCTTGACATTGAAAAGGTGGCGGCAATTGCCCATGAGAACAATATCCCGCTCATCATCGACAACACCTCCCCATCGCCCTTTCTGGTGCAGCCACTCAAGCATGGGGCGGACATCGTGGTGCATTCGGCCACCAAATTCATCGGGGGACACGGCACCTCCATCGGCGGCGTCATCGTGGACGGGGGAACCTTCGACTGGGGTAACGGCAACTTCCCCCAACTGTCTGAGCCTGATCCTTCCTATCACGGCCTAAACTTCTGGCAAGCCCTGGGGAACATCGCCTACATCGTCAAGGTGCGAGTTCAACTGTTGCGCGATATCGGCCCGGCAATATCCCCCTTCAACTCATTCCTGCTGATTCAAGGTCTTGAGACCCTGCATCTGCGGTTGGAGCGGCACAGCGCCAATGCCCTGGCCGTGGCGACATTCCTCAAGGAACATCCCAAGGTTGCCTGGGTCAACTACCCGGGGTTGCCGGATCATCCTTCCTACGAACTTGCCAAAAAATATCATACCCGGGCTCTGTTTGGCGCCCTGGTCGGCTTCGGCATCAAGGGGGGAACGCTGGAAGACGGCAAGAAGTTTATCAACTCACTGAAGCTCCACTCACTGTTGGCCAATATCGGCGACGCCAAGTCGCTGGTTATCCATCCGGCATCAACGACCCACCAGCAATTATCCCCGGAGGAGCAGGTAGCGGCCGGCGTTACTGTTGATTATATTCGCCTGTCGGTGGGGATCGAACATATTGATGATATCATTGCCGACCTGAACCAGGCATTGGCACAGGTGTAAGAGCCCGGCAGGTTCCCCTACCCCCTGCCCCCTTCCCCTTGCGGACCGTGCGCCGAAGGGCGCTTATGCCCGGAGGCGGGAGGAGGTCAGGGGTCGGGGTGGAAAATACTTGACATGCGCACACCATTATTGATATATTGCCTATCAAATATATAGATAATAATTATTCAAGGTGCGCCACATGTCAAAAAAACAGATTTTTCCCTCCAAGGCTGAGGTCATGGCTCGAACCCCCGACCCTGCCATCCGGGAGATGCTGCGGCATCTGGAGCAGGCGGGGATCGAAACGACCTTCGACCGCTTTGACGCCCAGAAGCCGCTCTGCGGTTTCGGCTTGAGCGGAACCTGCTGCAAGAACTGCCACATGGGGCCGTGCAAGGTCACTCCCAAGAGCCCGAAAGGGGTCTGCGGGGCCGATGCCCATCTCATCGTGGCCCGCAACATCCTCCGTTGGACCGCCGCCGGCGTGGCCGCCCACGGCGCCCGGGGGAGGGAGGTGATGCTGGCGTTGAAAGGGGCAGCCGATGGCACCCTGGACCTTCCCATCCTGGGACCGGAGAAGGTCGTCGCCACCGCCAAGTCCTTCGGCATCTTCCAGGAAAGCAAGAGCACACGGCAGATGGCCGGCGAGATCGCCCTGATCCTGCTGGAGGACCTCTGTCGCACCCTGCCGGGACCGCATCGGACCCTGGAGGCCATGGCGCCGCCGGAACGGCTCAAGGTCTGGAAAGAGCTGGATATCCTCCCCATCGGAGCCTACCACGAAGTCTTCGAGGCGCTCCACCGCACCACCACCGGCACCGACGGCGACTGGGAGAATGTTGTCCGACAGCTGCTCCGCTGCGGTCTCGCCTTTGCCTGGAGCAGCGTGGTCGGCTCCGCCATCGCCATGGACTGCCTCTACGGCCTCCCCAAGCGGAGTCGGATCAGCACCAACCTGGGGGCTATCACCCTGGAGACGGTGAACATCGCCGTGCATGGCCATTCGCCGGTGCTTGTCGCGGCAATCGTCAAGGCCGCCCGCCGGGCTGACCTGGTGGACGAAGCGAGGGGAGCAGGGGCGAAAAACATCAGGCTCTACGGCATCTGCTGCTCGGGGCACTCGGCCCTGGCCAAGTTCGGGGACATAACCCCCCTGGCCAATGCCATGGGGGCCGAACTGACCCTGGCCACCGGCGCCCTGGATCTCTGGGTAGCCGACGTGCAGGATGTCTTTCCCGGCATCATGGACGTGGCCGCCTGCTTTCATACACGCGTGATCACCACCAGCGATTCGGCCCGGCTTCCCGGCGCCGAACATATCGCCTTCGACCATCACCACTCCAACCTGGATCAGGCCGACACCCTGGCGGAGCGGATCGTCCGGCGCGGCGTCCAGGCTTTCGGCGAGCGCCAGTCCGGCAAGGTTTTCATCCCCCAGGCGCGCATGGAGGCCGAAGTCGGCTTCTCGGTGGAAAATATCCTGGCGACCTTCGGCGGGGCTGACCTGCTCCTGGAGCATCTGAAATGCGGCCGGATCCGCGGCGTGGTGAACCTGGTGGGGTGCAACAATCCCAAGGTGGTTTATGAAGAAGCCATCGTCAAGGTGGCCGAGGAACTCATCGCTCACGATATCCTCCCCCTCACCAACGGCTGCGCCGCCTATGCCCTCCTGAAGATGGGGTTTTGTCTTTCGGAAGGTCTTGAAGGGGCGGGGGCGGGGCTCACTGCGGCGCTGAAACCTCACGAACTTCCCCCCGTCTGGCATATGGGGGAATGTTTGGACAACGCCCGGGCCTCGGCCTTCTTCAGGACCATCTCCAACGCAGCGGGAGAGCCGCTCACCCGGCTGCCGCTGGCCTTCTCCAGCCCGGAGTGGTCCAACGAGAAGGGGATCGGCGCGGCGCTGGGGTTCCGGCTGCTGGGGCTCAACTCCTACCACTGCATCGCTCCGCCGGTGGCCGGTTCAGACAAGGTCTCCCGGTTTTTCTACGAGGGAACCGGCGACCTGCTGGGCGCCGTCATGGTGGTGGAGCAGGACCCGGTGAAGCTGGCGGCGCGTATCGTTGAGGATTTCAACCTGCGCCGGGCCAAAATAGGCTGGGCTCCCGCCGCACCGCCGGCGGTTCAAAGGCTTTCCTCGCTGCAGGCGAAAAAAGAACACGCAGCTGCCCATCTTCACGGTCACCCCCATACCCACGATTCGGAGGAAAAGATTCATGGATAGACGCGATTTTCTGAAAACCACCGGCCTGGCCCTGGCTGCGGCCACCGCAGCCCCGATAACACGATTTGCCTGGGCCGGAGGGGCCAAGGTCACCCTGAAGATCGGCTACCTCCCCATTACCGATCACCTGCTGATGATCGCCGCCGAGCGGGAGCAGTTCAGAGAGGTCGGTATCAAACCGATCAGGTTCTCTTCCTGGCCTGAGCTTGCCGAGGCGCTGAAGGGGGGCGCCGTTGACGGCGCCTTCCTGCTGACCCCCATGGGGCTGACTCTGCGCAGGAAAGGAGCGCCGATCAAGGCCGTGCTGCTGGGACACCGCAACGGCAGCGTCATCACCGTCAAGAACAGCGGCGAGATCAACCGGATCGAAGATCTCAAGGGGAAGATTATCGCCATTCCCAGCCCCTTTTCCACCCACAACATCCTCCTCCGTAAGGCGCTGACCGAAAAGCATATTGATCCGGCGCGGGATCTGAAAATCATCGACATGGCCCCCCCCGAGATGGTCAACGCCCTGGCCACGGGCCGAATCCACGGCTACATCGTGGCCGAGCCCTTCGGCGTTCAGGCCGAGGCCCAGAAGATCGGCAAGGTGCTGCTCCTCTCCAGGGATATTTGGAAAGACCACATCTGCTGCGTGCTCAACCTGCGGGAGAGCGTCATCGCCGGCCAGCCCGAAGCGGTTCAGGAGCTGGTCTCCGGTTTCCTCCGTACAGCCTCCTTCATCGAGGCCAATCCGGTCGAGGCCGCCAAGGTTTCCACTAAAATTCTCGGTCAGAAGCCGGAGATCATCGAGAAGGTCCTCACAACTCCTCGCGACCGGCTAAGTTTTTTCAATCTGACGCCCAACAGGGTCGACTTCGCCGCCACTCAGGAGTATATGGTCAAGTTCGGCATCGCCAAGGAGAAGGTGGATCTGGCCGGCTACCTGGATGATCGTTTTGCGAAGAGAGGGTAAGTTTCCATGTCAACCTTGAAACGACTTTTGCCGCCGACCATCGCACTACTGCTTTTTGTACTCCTCTGGCAACTCGTGGCCCGGCGATACCCGCCGGAGCAGTTCCCGACACCCACCGATGTCCTCAAGGCGATCAAGGAATTGGCGGATAACGACCTCCTCTGGAGCACAATCGGGATCAGTCTGGCCCGTTTCACACTGGCTTATCTGCTGGCGGTGAGCGTCGCCATTCCGCTGGGGCTCTTCCTGGGGCGCTTCACCCGCTGTCACCAAGCCATTGACCCGCTGATCCAGCTGCTGCGCCCCATCTCTCCCATCGCCTGGTTTCCCTTGGCGATGCTCTGGTTCGGGATTGGGAACGCCCCGGCGATCTTCATCATCTTTCTGGCCGCCTTTTACCCGGTGCTCCTGACGACGGTCAGCTCCGTGCGGGGGGTGCCGGCGGTCTATCTCAAGGTAGCAAGCAACTTTGGTGCGGGATCGCGGATGACCTTTCTCCGGGTGATAGTCCCGGCCGCCTTTCCCGGTATCATGGTGGGGCTGCACATCGCCGTGGGGACGGCCTGGATTCACCTGGTGGCCGGCGAGATGCTGGGCGCCCAATCCGGGCTGGGGTTCATGATCGTGGATGCCCGCAACTTCCTCCGGACCGACCGGATCATGGCGGGGATGCTGCTGGTGGGGCTCCTGGGACTTCTCATCTACAAGGGGATGAAGGGGGTTGAGCGAAGTATCGGGCGACGCTGGGGAGTGACGGCATGAGCGACCAGACAGAGTCAAAGATCCGCCTCTCGGCGGTGGAGAAGCGCTTCACCTCAGCCCGTGGTGACCAGCAGTGCGCCGTGAGCCGGCTCGACCTGGAGATCCGTTCCGGTGAGTTTGTCTGCCTGGTGGGACCCAGCGGCTGCGGCAAGAGCACCTTGATCAACCTGATGGCCGGATTTGAGAAGCCGACCTCGGGGAGTGTCACCATCGACGGCAAACCGGTGACGGCGCCGGATCCGGACCATATCATGATCTTTCAGGATTACGGCCTCTACCCCTGGCGCACCGTGCTGGGGAACGTTCTTTTCGGTCTCCAGGCCAGGAAAGTGCCGGCGATCCTGGCGAAGGAAAAGGCCCTGGCGGCCCTGGAGCTGGTCGGTCTGCTCCCCTCCCGGGACAAGCTCCCCCACGAACTATCAGGAGGGATGAAGCAGCGGGTCTCCATTGCCCGGGCGCTGGCGGTGGAACCCAGCGTCCTCTTCATGGACGAACCCTTTGGCGCCCTGGACGCCTTCACCCGGCTCCATCTTCAGGATGAGCTGCTCCGGATCTGGAGTGAAAAGCAACCCACCGTGGTCTTCGTGACTCACGATCTGGACGAGGCTATCACCCTTGGTGAAAAGGTCGTGCTCATGGCGCCGAACCCCGGTCGGATCCAGCGGGTAATGGAGGTCAAGCTGCCGTATCCCCGAGAACGGACCGACAGCAATTTCGCCGCGTTCCGAAAGGAGCTGTTCGAAGAATTTCACCTGGTGCACCGCCAGGCCATCAACCCGGAATATACCATTTGATCCCGAAACGCCCCTCCCGATTACCCTTCAAAACACGATCCGACTCTTTACGTCCCCGTGCCTGGTCCATTCCCCTATCCGGCTTTGTTGCTGTCCGTGCGATCCCGGAAGCCACCGCCATCGTTGAGAAACGTATATACTTATCTGCCCAGAACCTCCCTTTTCCTCCATTTGATAACAACACCCGATATCAATCCCGCAGCCAACAATGACAGCGGGAGGGTACCCGGTTCCGGCACGACTGCCGTAACGCCAATGGCGTCATTGAACGTCGTGCCGAGGCACAACTCATCGACGTTGAAGCGGGCGCCTCCCAGCGATATTTTGTTAAAGGTGGTGGGATCGACAGTGGCGGTACTGGTCACGAGGTTGGCCAAACTATAGATGACAGGGGGACGTTCATGCGATCATGCGTTTCTCCCGTGGAAGTGAGAGCAACGCATAAACGCATGTACGTCCCTCCTACCCCTGAAGTTAGTACGCAGAAAACCGCATTAATGAGCGGTTTATATGCACCATGATTTTTTATGACCAAGGGAAAGGATATAGGAGGCGGGAAGGAAAGAATGGATTAGAATGCGACAAAACCGTCAGCTGGAATGCTTCGTTCAGGTGCGTTTTTTTGCCATTTTATTGAATATGTTCGTGGAGTTGGATCACTTTGTTCGGCATGCCGAACTTTTGGGTTTATTCCCAAAAAAATGCGCAAAAACGCATTCATGAACCATGTTAACCGGTGGCTCGCCCTGCACTTCACGCCCCCTTATCCGACACGTTTCATCCCCTTAGCTGATTCATACCCGGATAAAAGTTTGCCCATGGGTACGATCCCGGAACCACCTCTGCCATGGAGATACGTATAGACGTATG
>CAIYUY010000177.1 GCA_903929485.1 uncultured Desulfuromonadales bacterium | reverse complement strand
CCCTTGGCGCTGAAACCCTCAGGTACTTCAGAGTTTTTAAGAACGTAGATCCACTCATCAAGCGTATCAACCGCATGATCATCAAAATCATTGACCTTCAAAATATAATATTCGGGAAAAATTTCTGCAACGTGCTGAAGCTTCGGAATATTCTTCTGTTGCAGCACCGAAAGCTTTAAGAGATCATGCTTATGCATGCCTTTAAATTCAGTCTGCCCCTTATAGATATAGTCAACGCCCTGACCAAGATCAAAATAGACAATATTAATAGATATTACCTTGCGTACTTCAAGGTATTTCGTTCCGGAGACCATGTAATCCGTTATCAGTTTGCTTGTGCCGAAAAGCATCCGGCAAAAATAATCAAACTGGCCTTCAACCTGAAGCTCAATCAGCAACAGTTCGCCATCTTCCGCCAACGCCAACAGGTCAACCCTGTTAAATTTGTCGTCATCAGGCTGTTTGTTACTTTCACTTTCAAGGAGGTTCTGAATAGTTATATTACGCAGGAGTAATTCCGAGAAAAACCCTTCCAGTATTGAAAAGTTAGCCTTGTTGCGCAAAAGTTTTTTCATTGCCCAGTCAAATCTAACAAGTCGTTTAGTCATTGTTTCCTCTACTATTATGAAGGTTGCGAGGTTTCCAAGATGCTAAGTCGGCACTATACATCCGAGGTGCTGAGGCTCTTCCTTGCCCCGCATCCGCGCCCACCAACTCTCCAGCTCTTTCTTCATGGAGACGTGACTGACGACACCGAGACGGTACTCTTTCCAGAGGTTTTCAACTATTATATCGACATAAGACGTGAATGGTGAATGGTGATGCCCTCGCAAATTCTGTCATTGCGAGCGAAGCGAAGCAATCTAGAAACTGGCAACATGCTGAAATAAAAACAGATTGCTTCGTCACTTCGTTCCTCGCAAAGACTCTGAACGGACTTTTCGCGACTGCATCAATGGTGAAAAGATCTTGGAGACACCTTCAACTTTTATCAGGGTTTCAGACATAGGGTCAGTTTTAGGTTTTATGTTTTAGGGGTTAGGTGTTCTATCGCTGACAGCAGCTTTTGTGCAAGTTCTTATAATTCAAGAGAAAATATGTAAAAGTTTCTGGCGTCCTCTTCCCGTGGAGCACCATCCGGCAATAACCCCAAGTTGCCTGGATAACGTGCATCTATGTACAGAAGATCAAGTCTGCACAAGATATCTTCATCCACCTTCTCGAATTCAGGCCAACTGGGGACAACTCGCCTCCAGAGAGTGACTAGGGAGTGAATTTTAGGAATATCGAGACATTGCTCTTCGAAAAGCGCCTTGAATGTTTTTTCAGCTAACTGCTGCGCGTGAAAAGCAACTATGCAAGTGAGATGTTCGTCTCCGAGAAGCTTCTCCATGGTTCTCAGATCGAGCGCCCCAGCTTTAAGCCATTCCGCAGTCGCGTGTCTCATACGAGTGATATCCCTGAATGGAATATCTTTCTGCTGAACATGCTGTCGATCTCAAGAAATTTAGCGTGCATGGGGCGAGTATGAACAATCAGGTCCACAGGAATCGAACAAACCAACTCCGACATAGCCCTCGCATACCGAAGATGCAACTCACTGCTCTCACGATAAGTAATCGGCATCATCGTGTCCCGGGTAACTATGTATAGATCAATATCGCTATCAACGGTGGGATTGCCCCACGCATAACTACCGAACAGGATAACTTTGTCCGGACTTAGTGGAGCGAGTAGCGAAATAATTTTTTGCCTCAGCTCTTGTAATTCCATGGTTTAACCGAGTTCGTTGTTATGTGCCTGGGGGTCAGTGTGCCTGGGGGCAGGACTTGATAACTTGAACTTACGTGGTACTCGTTATTTTTGGGACTACGACTTGAACTAATTATGATGCACTCGCAAATTCTGTCATTGCGAGCGAAGCGAAGCAATCTAGAAACTGGCAACATGCTGAAATAAAAACAGATTGCTTCGTCACTTCGTTCCTCGCAAAGACTCTGAACGGACTTTTCGCGACTGCATCAATTATATTCATAAGAACTTTGAACCATAAGTATCATGTATACGCAAGAACGTCAACACGGCTGAAATTTGCAGACATAAAGGCCCATACTCTCCCCCCGCTTCAGCTTGAAGCTCACATCCCCCACCGTCCAAAACTCATTGGCTGGATTGCGGATGACAAAAAAACTCTATCTGCCCGGAGCGCATAGTGATTGCCGGAAAACAAATTTACCCTGATGATTCCGGGGATGGCGCTGGTACTCATCACCCCCCCCCTGAACCGGATCGGGACAGGTCATGAGCCGCCAGCAGGGCCAGGTCGGCGGCGGATAGATTTCCCCCACGCCGCAGCAGATTATAGGCCAGGGTGGTAAACCGCCCCCGTGGAGAGGAAAGGACGCGGGAGAAGATGGCCGGCCAGCGGTACACCTCCCGTCGCACCTCCAGCCATCCCCGGTAAAGCCGTTGGGGGGTCATGAGCTTGGGGCGAAAGACCACCTGGGAGTGATCGTAACGGCTCCAATCCTTGTGGAGTATCCGTCCCTCCTCTTGAAACTGCCGGTAAAGCGCCGTGCCGGGATAGGGAGTGAGGACGTTGAAGGTGGCGACCCCGGGAGAGGAGTCGTCCAAAAAGCGCAAGGTCCGATCAAAGACACTTTCATCATGGTCGTCAAAACCGAAGATGAAAGACGCTTCCAGGACGATCCCCGCATCCCGCACCCGCCGGATCAGATCTACAGGTGAGGAACCGCCGCTGTTTTTGGGGAGCTTGGCGTAACTGCCGGAAGCGCTCTCGATCCCCACGAAGATGCCGATACACCCCGAGGCGGCCACCAGTCGGACCAATTCCGGATCTTCGGCAAACCTGAGGTTTGCCTGCCCCCCCCACTTGAGCCCCATCCCCACCATCCCCTTGAGGATCGGCCGGGCCCGTTCCGGGTCCCCCAGAATGTTATCATCAAGAAAGATCGTGAGCCGGCCGCTGAAGGAGCGAAGTTCCGCCAGAATGTCGTCAGGATCCCGATAACGGAAACTCCGGCCAAAATAGGGGGTAACCGTACAGAAGGGACAATCGTAGGGACACCCCCGGCTGGCCTGTATCGTCTGGGTGGTGAGATACCGTTTCCCGGCCAGGAGTTCCCGGCGGGGCCAAGGGACCGTGAGAAGATTATCGTCAGAGGGGAAGGAGCGGTAAACCGGTTCCAGCCGTCCGTTCAGGCAATCGTCCAGAAGCCGCGCCATGACCGGCTCCGCTTCACCCACCACCACCCCATGAGCATGAAGCAGAGCCTCCTCGGGAAGAACCGACGGGTGAATCCCCCCCATGACCACCGGAATTCCAAGGGCGCGAAACCGATCGGCTATCTCGTAGGCCCGGGGCGCCTGATGGGACATGGCGGTGATCCCCACCAGATCATAGGATTGGTCCCAGGGGATATCCTCATGCACCTCATCCACCAGGGTCACCTCCCAGGAAGGAGGAACGACGGCGGCCACCTGCTGGAGCGAGTGGGAGGGGAGCTGGAACCGCCTCACCCATCCAAGTTTATGGGTCGCCGGATAGACGAGAAGAAGACGGGGAGCGACTCTTTTTTTCATGAATCCTCTTCAGTCTCTTGCAACTTCAATCGGCAAAAACGGAGCAAACTTGAAAATTAAAAACCATTGCACGCGGATTAACGCGGATAGACGCGGATCAACCTCTCTATTCACTCTCAGGCCGCTCTATTGCTTGTTATTTTTTAACGACAATTATCAAAGGCTTTTCTTTTGAATCCCGGTAGAGAAGCAGCAAAGAATCGCATTGGTTAGGTTTTTATGTTTTAGATCCGCGTTTATCCGCGTCCTATTTGGTTCTCGCTTGTCCGGCTTAAGACTTTCCTGTTTGGTTCCGGCTTGTCCGGCTTGCGCGATGAGCCACGCAACGCCAGCAGCGCCGGCAAGGATGCCAGGGAAAAGAGAGCTGTGGCGATGACGCCGTAGTTGGTGGCCCAGCCGATGGAAGACATGGCGCCGTAATCGGTAAAGGCCAGGGAACCGAAGCCGGCAACCGTGGTGAGAGCCGAGAGGAACACGGACCGCCCTGCCTGGATGAAATTCTCACGCTGTTTCGGCCCAATGGAGCCGGCCCGGTGAAAGATGTGGAGCCCGTAGTCGCTTCCCATCCCTAAAATGGTGACGACAACCATGGAATTCATAAAGTTGATTTTCATCCCGGTGAGGACCATGAGTCCCAGCATGGCGATTCCTCCGGCAAAGACCGGAAAGAGTGAGGCAAGGATCCCTCCCCCTGACCCGAAATGGGACATGAGGAGGAGCATGACGAGGATTCCCCCCAGGAGGAAACTCCAGCCGAAACTTTGCCGCACCGACAAGGCGAGCTGTTCCCCCACCAGGTCGATACCGGTTACCCTCGCTCCGGGAACCTCAACCGCCAACTCCCCCAGGAACCGGTCCCGATGAAACTCCTCTCCCCGGTAGGCAAGGTGACTGAGGAGCCGCCAGACACCATCATGCTTGACCAGGTGCCGCTCCACCACCCCCTTCAACGGCGAAGCGGAGAGCCTCTTCACCGCCTCTTCCGCCCCGTTGATTCGAGAATCGGCAAATGCGGCGATCCCTGCCAACGCCGGTGCAAAGGGGAGAGGATCGAACCCGTTCCGCTCCAGGGCAAGATGAAGTTTCCCCGACGGATCGCTTCCTCCCAGGAGCGTCGCCAGTTGAGTCGTCATCTCCCGCTGCCGCTGGGGACCATTGATAATCTGCCCCAGGGACGACCAGGCGACCAGTTCCCCCCGCCGCCGATACCGCTCAGCCAGGAGATCGGCCTTGGCTCCCCTGTTCAGAACCTCGTCAAGATCGGTCCCCTCCACGGCCACCATGAGCGACTTGGGACTCAGATTCAGGTGCCGCTCAATCTTCTCCTGGGTCAGCATCGCCTCCGACTCCCGCGGCTGGAGTTTTTTCAGATCCCCCTCGAACCCCAGCCGGGTCGCCGCCGCCAGAAGAAGCAGAACCAGCAGGATGGTTCCCACGGTGATCCCCCGTCGAAACCGGGTACAACCATCCCAGAGCCGGCCCAATCCGAAGGTGGGGAGAGGTCGATAAACCGCCAGGGGAAATCGCCTCTCGATGAAGATGAGGAGCGGCGGCAGGAAAAAATAGGTGGCGTACAGGGAAAAGAGCACCCCCACTCCCACGAGAAGCCCCAGTTCAAAGAGCGCCCTGACATGAGAAATGGTGAGGGCCAGAAACGGCACGGCCGTGGTGACGGCGGCGGTGAAGACTCCGTGACCGGTATGGGTGATGGCCAGCCGGAGCGCCTCCCGGGCATCGGCCCCTGCCGCCCGCTCACAATAGAACCGGTCGTAAATATGAATGGAATAATCGGTGCCGAGACCGATGATGAGAGCGGTGAAGGCGAAGGAGATGATATGGATTGAGGAGAGAAAGAGCCCCGCCGTCCCCAGGGCCAGAAAGGCGCCACAGAAGATGATTACCGGAATAAGAAGCGTGGGGAGGAGCCGCCGATAGGTGAAATAGAATATCCCCAGGACCACAATCAGAGACGAGACGATGCAGGAGACGATATTCCCCTTCATGCTCGCCTCGTCAATAACCGCGCTCAGATGGGCTCCGGCGCAGGAGATATGCACCGGGGAGCCGGACCGGGCCTGGTTGATAGCCGCCACCAGCTTGCGGGCAAAGGCCATCTCTTGCACCGGTCGCGCCGGTTCGGCGATAATAACCAGGACCCGGCCGTCCCGGGAAAGAAAATAGGGAGAGGAACTATCCAGATCCAGGGTCCGGCTTCCCTGGCGAAGCCGGGGGAGGATCAGCTCACGGAGCCCCAGGGGATCTCGCGCGATGAGCTCCCGTGACATCATCCCCCCTTGGCCCGCAAGTTCGGTAGTAGCTCGCCCAAGCGCCTCGTCCATCCCCTGTGGAGTGAACCGCTCCTTCAGCGCCGCCAGATCCCCCGGAGTAAGGAAGAGTTCGGGCCGGGTCACCGCATAGCCGACGAAGGCGGCGAAAGATTGCGCCTCTGCCGGATCCACCGTCCGCCAGGTCACTTTTTTAAAGGCCGGTCTCCCGTCCACCTTGAGAGCGGAGAGCTTCCCGGCAAATTCCGTCGCCGCCGGGACCAACTCCTTCTTCTCCCCTTCCAGAACAAAAAACGCCTCCTGACCGCTTCCCGTCCACTCCAGGGAGTCCAGAAAGAGCCGAAGCGCCCCCTTTTCCGCGGGAAAGAGCCGGAAGATGTCGAATTCGAAACGGGTGGTGGACACGCTCCAGAGGGCCGGGAAGAGGAGGAGTAATGTCCCCAGGAGGACCATGCGAGGAAAACGGACGGAAATCCGCCAAATCCAGGCAAGGTGGAGGGTAACGGCGCTGTTGAGGAGGGCAAAGAGGCGTTGCATCATTCCAGGCGGAACTCCTTCTCCGTGAGCCCCACATTTTTCTTCATGGTCCGGAAGGTGATGCTGTTCCGGTCGCCGTTCTGTTCTTCAATAACGATTTTCCTGATCCGGCCATCGTCCCGAAAAAAAAGGGTCAGTTCCCGGACCCCCTGCTTCCCCTGGGGCTGAATCTTGAGGGTGCAGTTCTCACCTTGGCGCTCGGCCTGCATCAGCACCCCCTGGGGGAGGGCGGTGATAGGTTTGTCCAGATAGGTAAACCATTTTCCAAGCCCTTCCTCGGCGGGGAGCGGGATCTTCTGGTGGCTCTTCTGTGCGGGGTAGAAGACCGTCAGGTCGCTGTTTTCCAGGAGGAGCCGGCTGGGGTAGGGTGGGGAAATCTCCATGAAGAAGGTTCCCGGACGCCGAAACCGGACCCGACCGGTGGAGGTCAGCTTCTTCTTCAGGAGTGACAGCTCTTTCTCCTGAGTAATATCAGCGGTAAAGTCGGTCATCCCCGCGAACCCCCGGCGAAGCAGTTCCAGCCCCTCCAGGGGGGAGAGCGGGTCGGCGGCGGCGATGGTTGCGATACCGAAAAGAGAAAAGAACAGCAAAACGACAACCGAACCACGGAGAGACAAAGAGACGGAGAAAAACTTGTTTCGATTCATGGCGCCCCTACCCCCAGGGTGAGGGTGGCCGTGGCCACTGTTTCCCCCCCCACGGTGATCTCTCCTTCACAGAGGATGAGACGGCCGAACCTCTTGACTATCCGGACGGCGATGGTCAGGCAATCCCCCGCTGACACCGGTTTCAGAAATTCCGCCCGCTCTATTGCCGCCAGGGAGCCGATCTCTCCTTCCCGTTCAATGGCGACGACCCCGGCCAACTGAGCCATGGCCTCCACCAGGAGCAGCGGAGAGGAGGCGGGGAGATGGGTGGTCAGGGCGATTGCCTGGGCGCTCACCCCCGGTTCCAGCCGGGTGACACGGTCCAGAAAAAGGAAGGGGTTGCGGTGGGGGAGTCGGCGGGCGGGGTCAATCACGGAGCATCTGCTCCCTGGAAGCCGACGGCAAACCACGGTCCCTCCGGAGAGGCAGCCAGGTGAAGGCCGGTGGCCCCGGGAGCGAGGGTCAAAAGCTGCGCCGTCATGGCAATCCCTCCCATGGCAAGGGATCGTCCCAGGAGCGCTCCGGTCTCCAGACGGGGGACGCCGGGAAAGAGTCCGGCCAATTCCTTGCAACCCGCGGCGACCCCGGAGAGGGAAAGGAGCTCCGGTTGAGGAAAGCCGGAGAGGAGTCGGGCAAGCCCCTCCTGTTCCCGTCCCCTGGGGAGAAGGCCCAGCGTCCGGATCCCGCAAAGCCGTCCCCGAAGTCGGGCGCCGCGACGGAGGGCATGATCCGCCCGCTCCAGGATCAGAATGCCGGCCCCCTCGCCGAATCCCCGACCCGAACCGCCCGGGCGGAGTTGACCCAGGGCGCGAAACCCTTTCAGGATGACCGGCATGATCTCGTCTACCCCCCCCACGAGCATGATATCCGCCCGCTCTTCCTCCAGGAAACGCTGGGCCAGGAGAAGGGCCGACTCGGCGGAACAGAACCGCTGCACCATGGTAACATTGGGCCCCTTGAGCCGGTATTCGATGGAACTGTTGCCGGCAGCGGCGTTGGGGACGGTATTGGGGAAGAGCATGGGGATAAGACCGTCGGCGCCCTGGGAAAAGTACCCTTTCAGGAACTCCGCGGAGTTGGTGACCCCGCCGAAACCACACCCCATAACGATCCCGATACGAGTCGGGTCCATCTCCTCCAGCGTGATACCGGCGTCCTTCAGCGCCATCCCTGCCGCCACGATGGCGAACTGACTGCAGCGATCGAATTTGCGCGCCTTCAGCGGCGGCATGAAATCGGCAACCCGAAAAGCCGAAGCGGGAGCCCACTCCTCCCCCGCTCTCCCCAGCGCTTCAGGGGGAACCGGTTGAAAACAGGGCCGACCGCTCCGTATGACCGCCATGAGGAGTTCGATCCCCACCCCCGCGGCGGAGACCGCGCCAACGCCGGTTATGACGGGAGAAAAATGACTCATATTCCCAGCACCAGGGTAGTAATATTGCCGCCGAAGGCAAAGGAGTTGGAGAGGGCGATGACCGCTGCCGACTCCCGGAGCCCGCCATGGCAGTATTCCAGGTCGCAGTCAGGATCGGCTCCCCGGAAGTGGAGCGTCCGCGGGATAAACCCGCCGTCAAGAGCGATGATGGTAGCCAAGGCTTCAATGGCTCCCGCAGCCCCCAGACAGTGCCCGGTAAGCCCCTTGGTGGAAACCAGCGGCACCACCGGGGCCCTCCGGCCGAATACGAGTTTCATCCCCTTGGTCTCCACGGCGTCGTTGAGAGGTGTGCCGGTGCCGTGAGCGTTAACCCACCCCACGCTGTCGCCGGAGAGGCCGGCATGCTCCAGAGCGGAGTTCATCACCCGGGCCGCTTCGGAACCGGTAGGCTCCGGCGCGGTCATGTGATACCCTTCGCCGGTCATGGCATATCCCCGCACCCTCCCCAGGATTGTTGCTCCGCGCCGCCGGGCCTCATCTTCCCGCTCCAAAACCAGGAAGGCGGCGCCTTCGCCCAGGGAAATCCCTGCCCGCCCCAGGCTGAAGGGGGCGCAAGGGTTGGGATCCACCACCCTGAGAGAGTTGAAGCCGGCATAGGTGAGAAGGGAAAGAGCGTCTGTCCCCCCGCAGAGGGCCGCCTTGAGCCTCCCCGTGGCCACAAGGTCGGCTCCCCAGCCGATGGCCGTGGCCGATGATGAACAGGCCGTGGTGATACTCCCCTGGTACCCCGCCAGGTTAAAGCGATTGGCCAGCACCGTGGCGGTCCGATCGGGCAGGAGTCCCGCGAGGAGCGCCGGATCTTTCCGGTTCCCTTCCAGCACCCCCTTGAACCATTGTTCCCCGTGAAGCATTCCGGCGGCGCCGGACCCCACGGAGACCCCCAGGTCAAAGGAATCATACCAGGCCAGAGCACCGGATCGGTTCAGGGCTTCCTGGGCCGCAATGACGGCGAACTGATCCGCCCGGGAGAATCGGGCCGCCTCTCTCCGGTCAAAACGGTGTCGCGGGTCATACCCGCGAATCTCCGCCCCGATATGGGAAGGGAATCCGGCTACGTCGAAAAGCTCCACCGGACCGATGCCGCTCTCCCCCCGGCGCAGGGCCGCGGTGAACGTGGCAACATCATGCCCCGCGGCGCAAAAGACACCGATTCCGGTTATGGCGATGGATGATTCAAACATGAGGATCCTGAGATAAAGAATAAAGAGTCAAGCGCCATGGAGATAAATATCCTACCCGTTATGGCGTCCGGAGACAAACAATTTTTGAATAATCAGACGATACCGCCGTCCACCACGAGACAGTGGCCGTTGATATAGGATGCCCGGGGGGAAGCAAGGAAAGCCACCGCCTGGGCCACCTCCTCCGGTGCGCCAAGCCGACCGATACTGCTCCCGGCAATGATCTTTTTCACCTGGTCGGGCTTCATTCCGGCAACCATCTCCGTCCGGATGAGACCGGGAGCCACGGCGTTGACCCTGATCCCCAGGGGACCGACCTCACGGGCCAGGGACTTGGTGAAGCTGATGATCCCCCCCTTGCTGGCTGCGTAGTTGGTCTGACCGGCGGCGCCGGTGAGGGCGGAAACAGAGGAGAGGTTGACGATGGCGCCCCCTTTTCCGCCGATCATCTTCCTCACTCCCCATTTGCAGCAGTGGAACAGGGGATCGAGATTATTTTTGATCACCCTGTCCCAATCGTCATCGGACATCATGGCCAGATAACAGTCCCGGATGATTCCGGCGTTGTTTACCAGGATATCGATCCCCCCCGTCTCGCGCGCCGCCGCATCAATGAGGGCGATAGCCCCTTGCGAGCTCCCCACGTCAGCCCGAAAGGTGGTAACCATGCCGGGAAGCCCGACGGCTTCATCTTCCAGGGATTTTGCAGCCTCGGCATTATGACGATAAGCGGCAAAAACTTTTGCTCCCTCACGAGCGAAGTGCAGGGAAACGGCCCGTCCGATGCCGCGGGTCCCGCCGGTGACGACGACGATCTTGTCTGCAAACTCCATGTGCACCTCGATAATCCAAAAAAAGCTGTTATCCACGAAGGGCACGAAGATAGACCAAGGAAACCGTTACAGATGTATTAGTCAAATCAACCACTTGTTCGGTTTACTGTTTCGTGCGAATGACTCTTTGATTTTTTTCGTGAAACTTCGTGCCCTTCGTGGATAAATGTTTTTGAAATAAATTGTATTATCCGGTCATTGGCCGTACCCTGCTTCGTCCCAGCCGCTTCATCAGTTTCCAGAGGGGACCTCGCACGGCAAAGGTCCGGAGCGCCTCCAGCATGGGGTCGCTCATGTTGATCTCCAGCCCCGGCGCCACCCAGTTGCGCCGGAGCAGCGCCCGCTCAGTCACCAGGTCGGCCAATGAATCCCCCAGTAAGGGTGAGATGTAGAAGGTCGGCTCCAGAAGCGAACTCTCAGCGGTGATTATCCCGTCCCTGATAGCCTGACCCTGAAGAGGGGTGCCGGGGAAGATCCGGATTCCGGTCATGGCGATGACCGCCGTAGGGTCGACCTCGTCCATGAGAGCAAAGGTCTCGTCAATGGTCGCCACCGACTCACCCGGCCCGCCGAAAAGGATGTAGTGGGCAAAATCAAGAGCCCGTTCACGGCAGAGCGCGGAGGCGCTTCGGATCTGCGCCACGGTGAACGATTTGGCCAGGGAGCGGAGCATGGCCGGTGACCCGGAATCGGTGCCATACTCCACCGCGTCGCAGCCGGCCGCCACCATGGCATCCATGAGCTGGGGAGTGACGAACTGGGGGTTGATGAAGGCGGACCAGTTGACCTTTACCCCTCCCCTGCTCATGGCCTGACAGAGCTCCAACGCGTATTCAGGGGGAAAGTTGAAGATATCATCCACGAAGTAGAGGTACTCCACGCCGTGAAAATTCACTAACCCATTAATCTCGGCCATGACCTGGTTCACGGGTCGGAGCCTGATCCGGGTCCCTTCCAGGAGGGGATAGGTGCAGTAGATACAGCCGAAGGGGCATCCCCGCTTGGTCTGCAGGTTGGCCATCCCCCCCTCGCGGCAGTAGCGTCCAAGGGGAAAAAGCGTCCTGTCCGGGGCTCCGATCGCCGTCACCGGGACCGGTGGCAGCCAGGAGATATTCCCTCTCACCAGCACGCCGGGAAGCCCGACAGGGGTCCCCCCCTGTTCAAGGATCTCAAGGAGCGGGATGATGATCTCTTCACCCTCACCCACGATGCCCATATCCCCACCCAGGAACTCCAGCAGCTCTGCCGGCATGAGAGAGAAGCCGGAGCCCCCCAGGATGATCGGCGCACCCCCTCCGCAGACGGCCACGGCCTCCCGGATTCCTTCCAGGTAGGAACGAGAACCGGGCCAGGTAACGTTATCCACGTTGCGCAAGGAGATGAGGATGGCGTCGGGAGAACAACGGGTCACGGCATCGGCCAAATCCCGCAACGGCTCCGGAGAGAAGCAGAGATCCACAAGCTCCAGGTGATGCCCGGCACGAACCAGGGGGCCGGCCAGATAGGCCAGACCGATGGGGAAAACCGGGTAGGGTGACCGTTCCCGGTTGGCCGAAACCAGGAGGAGTCTCATTCTCCCTCCAGTGAGGCAAACATCCGCTCCAGACGCCCGGCGATGGTAGGGGGGAGCCGGTAGAGGAGGGTCCCCTGTTCATCGGTGAGAACATGGACGGTACGACCGCTGGCGATGATCAAGCCATCGGCGCCGGTAATCCTGGTGAGGAACTCCAGGGTAGCGGTTTCATTGCGGCGAACAGTCGTTCCAATGACCAACACCTCGTTGAATCTGGCCGGCCGTTTGTACTTCAGCTCAAGGTTTACCACCGGCGCCCGATAGCCGGCATCACCGATCTGTTGGGCGTTAAGCTGGAATCGTCCGGCCAGAGCGTTACGTCCCACCTCCATCCAGGCCACATAATGCCCGTGCCAAGCCACCTGATAGGCATCCACCTCGTTGAAGCGAACCGTAAGAGAAGTTTCAAACCAAGTCATGGCGCGTCAATTCCCCTGCAACTGGCTGTCAATCCAGCGATTGTATTTTTTTAGCGACTCTTTACCGCTCACTTCGCAAAAATTGGTGGCGCCCGCGTCCAAAAGAGCCCGGTAGGTCCGTTCCCACTGCACGGGGAGGAGAAGTTCCCGGTAAAGAAATTCTCCCAGGTCGCAACCGGTAAGATACGTCTGATCTATATGGTTCATGAGCGGAGCAACCGGATCTCGGTAGCGGTAGTCGGCAAAAACCGTCCTCAGTTTTTGCTCCACCTCCGCCATCAGGGGAGTATGGAGCGGAGCATCGCAGGGAAAAGTTCCGGAGGAAAAAGCGCCGGCAAACAGAGCCTCCGCCATGGCGGCTTCCATGGGAAGCTCTTCCCCGGCAAGAAGAAAATGACGATCTGTGTTCCGGTTGGCCAGATAAACCCCGTGGTTTTTCGCCAAGGCGAGCAATGGCTCCAGCGTCAACCCCACCACGCAACCCAGAGCGTATTGCCTCGACTTCCCCATGGTCGCCATGGCTCGCCCCCCCCTGCTGGTAATCTCCAGTACCGCCTCTTCCGGCAGGGAACCGCAGAGAGCCATGGCCGGGTAGATCCCCATGCTATGCTCGGCGACGATTCCCGGCTTCACCCCCCTCTTCTTCAGGAGACGCGCCCCATGGAGGCTCATGGCCACGCCGTAAACCTGAAGCGCCACGTTCTCCGTGCCATCCACGGCGAACCACTGCCAAGAGTCGGGATCGAACAGTGCGTGCCGCCGGCAGAGTTCCGCAATCTGTCGCCAACCGTCGTCCTGGGGGAGTCGCGGTGAGCGGGAAAGCGGTTGTCCGGGAAACATGAAACAGTTCATAAACAAACCTTTGCACAACGCCCAATGGCGCTGCGAAAACCGAAGTTCATGGGGGCAAAGACCTGCACCGACCGATGGGCCTTAAAAATCCGGCGATACATGGAACCAAGAGAGTAAAAGGAGCGATTGAGAAAATCATGACCTTCCTGTAGCTCCCCGGCGGTCATCCCCCTGGGGAGAAAGGTGACATGCCCCATGTCGTAATCTTCCCAGGCATTGGAGACGATCCTCCCCTCCAGCTCCAGCCTCCGGCGCACCTCGGTCCCCGGATAGGGGGTCAGGATCGGGAAGATGGCCGACTCCAGCCGCGCCTCCTCGCAAAAAGCGAGAATCCGGGGAAAAATATCGGGACTGTCTCCATCGGAGCCAAGGACAAAAGAACCGAGGATGCCGATGCCGTGATCACGAAAAGCCTTGGCGTCATTCAGGTAGGAGGTAGCCCGGTTGGTCACCTTTCCCATGGCCGCCAGCGTTTCCTGATTCAGTGACTCGAAACCGACGAACAGACCGATGCAACCGGACTCCCCGGCGGCACGGAGGAGTTCCGGGTCGCGGCCGAAGTCGATGGGGGCGTGGGAAAGCCATTTGAATCCCATCCCCTTCATCCCGGTGAAGAGTTCCAGGGCATAGGACCGATTGGCCACCAGATTGTCATCCACGAAAAAGGCGAAGGAATTCTTTTTCCGAAGCTCCGTCAGTTCGGCCAGGACATTCGCCACCGGCCGGGTCCGGTAGTTTCGGCCATAAAAGGAGGTGACCGAACAGAATTCACACTCAAAGGGGCAACCGCGGGTGGTCTGGAGAGTATTGGTAAGCAGGTACCTCTTCCCCGCGAACAGGGCGCGGCGCGCAGTGGGGATGTCGGCCATGGCAACGAGACGCTGGGCACTGTAGAGCGGCGCCATCGAACCGTTTTGGAAATCGTCCAGCAGTCGGGGCCAGACAGCCTCCCCCTCCCCCACCACCACCGAATCCACATGTTCCAGGGCCTCTTCCGGAAGGACGCTGGCATGAAACCCACCCATCACCACGGGAATTCCCTTGGCCCGGAAGAGATCGGCAATGGCATAGGCTCGCGGCGCCTGGGGGGTCATGGCGGTGATAGCCACCAGATCCACAGCCACTCCCGGATCCAACCGTTCAATGTTTTCGTCACAAAGGGCAATCTGAAAGTTGTC
Source organism: uncultured Desulfuromonadales bacterium (assembly GCA_903929485.1). Classification (GTDB taxonomy): domain Bacteria; phylum Desulfobacterota; class Desulfuromonadia; order Geobacterales; family CAIOGM01; genus CAIOGM01. Next base: position 19,065 of record CAIYUY010000177.1, on the reverse strand, counting down.
GGGAGTCACCGCCGCAAGAGCCGCCAAAGAGAGGGAGGGAAATTTGAACCCAAGTTCTCCCCAAAGCCGCCCTTTGGGCCAACCGGGGGAGACAAAGAGGATTTTCATTTCCCATGTTCCGCAATATGCGCGGCCATGCTCCGGACAGACTGGAAGACCTTGGCGCCGGTGGCGGCATCGGGAACCACCACTCCGTACTCTTTTTCCATGGCCACGACCAGTTGCAGGGCATCGATGGAGTCGAGACCCAGTCCCTCCCCGAAGAGCGGGGCGTCGGTCTCGATGTCGGACGAGGTCATCCCCTCGATGCGAAGGGCGTCGATAATGAGTTGCTTCACCGGTTCTATGAGTTCCTCGGACATGCTGGTTCCTTTTGAATAAACGTTAGTTACGCCAGTAGGGAAAAAAATTGTACCACTGGTCAGGGTAGCGCCGGATGTACTGTTCAAAGACCCGGAGCAGTCGCTGGGTCCCCTCCCGGATGACCGCGGCATGTTCTCCATGTTTTCCCGCAAAATAGATCGGCTCCTCCATGTAGGTGGAGTAACTACCCCCTTCCAGCGGGACAAAGACCGGTATCACCGGCGCGCCGCTGGTCAAAGCCAGGTAGGCGGCGCCCACCGGGATCTCCGTGGAACGTCCGAAGAAGTCCAGGAGCAGGGTATGCGATGAACCATCCCGCTCTCCCAGGAGAACCACAATTTCGTTGCGTCGCAGGGCATTTACCGCCTCGATAATCGCCAGGGGAGAACTGTCGTTGCGGTCCACATAGATGATGCCGATTCCCCGCTCACAACGAAACTTTTCCCGCAGATCGTTCACCGCCTCATCGGGCTCCCGAAAGGTCATGACATTAAGTTTGTACCCCATTTCCGCCAGCCCCACCCCCCCCAGTTCCCAGTTACCCAGGTGCGGCGAAACCAGAATGGCCCCGGCGCCGGCGGCCAAGGCATGGTCCAATGGCCGGCTGCTGGAGCGATGGCCGATAAGGCGAAAGAGCCGCTCTCCCCGCAACCGGATCATCAACATGACGTCGGTCCAGTTACGGGAGTACTTATAAAAAGCGCACAGAACCAGCCACTCCACTGACTTGCGCCCGGTAACGATCCGGAGGTTCTCCCGCATCCCGCGCCGCTGCAGGGGGACGAAGAGGTACACCAACCAGCCGGTCAAGAGGGCGAAAAGGGGAAAGAGCCGACGGGGTACCAGATGGGTGAACAGGTTGATCAGAAAAAGGCTCAGACCGCTGTAAAGGGTCATGAGCGCGGGACGCCCCTGCCCGCCCCCTCTTCCCAAACCTGATCGGCAATCTCGCCATAACGCCGGGCATATTCATCCATTCGCGGCGCCAGCTCCGTAAAGATGGCGTCGGCCCCGCCGTGAGTGGGGTAAACCCCATCCATGGCAAGAAACTCCCGACCGTTTTCCGGATGATCCAGGAGCATGCAGGGGCGGAGGAGATTCTCCTCCTCCCCCTGTTTTTCTCGAATTCTGGTGAACAGGGGTGAGCGAAGCGCCTCCCTGAGGGATGTCCGGCGAATGTTGTCCACCGCCATATGACAAAAAACGCAGGGCTCGATGTCGCCATTGGCATTAATGTGAAAATATTTGCGCCCACCGGCGATGCAACCACTGATGAGAGGGCCGTCATTCCAGAAATCCACGAAGAGCATCGGCTTACTGGCGCGAAATTCAGCAATCCGGGAACGGAGCAGATCCCGCTGTTCCGGAGTCGCCATCAGCTCCGGATCAGGCTCCCGTCCCACCGGCACATAGGTAAAGAGCCAGAGAGCATAAACCCCTTTCTCCAGAAGAAAATCCATGTACCGGCCGTCGGTGATGATATGGTTGTTCCGGCTGGTCTGGGTAAAGGAGCCGCAGAAGGTGAGCCGCGCCTCCCGAAGAAGATCCATGGCCCGCATCACCTTGTTAAAATGCCCTGCCCCGCGGCGCTCGTCGGTTTCCGCTTCGTACCCTTCCAGGGAAAAAGCCGGCATGACATTGCCCACTTCTTTCAGCTGTTCCACCACCTGCTCGTCGATGAGCCCGCCATGGGTGAAGACCAAAAAGGCCATGTCTGAATGTTTTCGGAAAATATCGAAGAGATCCTTCTTGAAAAACGGTTCGCCGCCGGAAATGACCGCAAAGTAGACCCCCATCTCCTTCATCTGGGTGAGGATGGAATCCACCTCGTCATTGGTCAGCTCCAACTCCTTCTCATAGTCACCGGCGTAGCAGCCGTAGCAGGAAAGATTACACTTCATGGTCAGGCTGATGACCACGGTGGAAGGGGGATAGTACCCCTCCCGCTCCTCCCAGGCTTTCCGCTTGTTGGTTCCGGAGAGGAGGTGGTTCACCGTCAGGTTAGTAATCCATTTGTCCCGTTGGTTGGGATGCACATCCCGGAGAATCCGCCGCGGGAATTCGATGGAAGGGTGGTTTTCCAGAATAAGTCGCCTGATCCACCGGATCTTTTCCTTATAAGACTCCTTCCGGGGGATCAGCTCCATGAGATGGGTCATCCGGGCAAGATTTTCAGTGGAGCAGGAGCCCGCCAACGACAGGAGAAGGGATACGATCTTTTCCGTGGAATAGTTTTTCAAACTTTTCAACATTGGGTCACACTCTCAAACAAGGTAAAAAAAGTCAACTGTTGCAGCATGGGGTCACACTCTCAAACAAGGTAAAAAAGGTCAATTGTTGCAGCATGGGATCACACTCTCAAACAAAGTAAAAAAGTCAATTGTTGCAGCATGGGGTCACACTCTCAATAGTACCGAAGAAAAGTCATGCAGATATTCCAAGTGTCCCGGACCGGCCGGAAATGGCTGGTTCCCCTGCCATCGGCAACCCTGGCCGCCACCGGCAAGGAGGCGATACGAAAGCCGCCGCGCCAAGCCTTCATAAGTATTTCCATCTCAAGATTATACCCGACGGCGTCAAGTTCCAGAGTCCTGAGCAGCCGCGACGAGTAATAACGGAATCCCGACTGGCTGTCGGTGATATGGAACCCGGTCTTTTTCTTCATGCACCATGCGCCGAACCGGTTCCACCAGCTCCGGAGCCCCGCCATCCGGTCAAACTGAACCGAGCGGGAAGCGATGAGGATGTCCACGCCGTCCCGCTGTGCGGCCGCGGCCAAGAGCCCGATGGCCGTGGGATCGTGCTGACCGTCGGCGTCCAGGGTAACCGCACCGGTGAATCCGTGCAGGAACATCCAGTCAAAGCCGCACTTCAACGCGGCCCCTTTCCCCCGATTCCGGTCAAGACGGATCAGGTTCAGCGGAAGCCCCTCCACCGACCTGGCGGTGAGATCCGTTGAGCCATCATCCACTACCAGCAGCGGCGCCCCGGAAAGAAGCGCCTCAATCGCTACGGCGGGAAGGGTCGAGGCGGCATTGTATGCCGGAATGATGATGCAGTATCCCACTGGTCAGCCAGACGCTCCAAAGAGGTAAACCGGTAACGTGACAAAAGCGGCCTCAGCCGATCCGCCACCGAACGACGGGGGCCGTAAACCACGAACTCCCGAAAGGGGGAGAGCCTCACCCGGGGGCCGTCAGGTTCCATCTCACGGGGGTGAAGATAAAGGACCGCCGGAGAACCGCGGTCGTTCAACCTCCCGATGCTCCCTGTTATAAAGGAACGTGGAAAGAACCGAAACCCCCAACCGCCGCCGGTGGGAAGATTGATACCGGGAAACGGCGTAACCAGCGGTGGAAATTCCAGCAGCCCGCCGGCGATCAGGTGAGGAATTCGTGGTCCGCGCCGATCACCCACAAACGGAAGCGGAGTGAGACTAGAATCGTAACGATACCCCTCTTCCCGAAGAATCTTGAAGGCCCAGGGGGTCAAAGGCCCCAGTGACCACTGGGGAGCACGGTACCCCAAGGGGCGTCTCCCTGTCTGCTGTTCAAGGAGATCGGCGGTGCGCCGCAGTTCCTCCCGGAACTCTTCAGGCGCCAGCTTCGTCACCAGCTCGTGAGACCACCCATGGGAGGCGATTTCATGCCCTCCCCCGGCGATGAGCGGCGCCAGGGTGGGCTCCGCTTGCGCCACGCTGCCGAGAATGAAAAAAGTAGCAGTAACACTAAAATCATGAAGAAGCGCCAGAATTGCACTGGTGTTTTCCATTACCCTACGATCTCGCCCCTCCGGCTCCGGCAGGGGATCTGAGCCGCAGAGATGATACCACTCTTCCACATCGATAGTCAGTCCGTTTTCCATGGTCGTCAGTTCCGAAAAATCCGTAAACTAAACTAATTACTTACATTATTTGAATGTGTCATGTCAATTCATTTGATAGCAGACGGACAAGAAACATTAACAGGCAACTAAATGCAATAATTAAAATAAAGGCTAGCAATTAACTACGTTTAACATTAAAACAGTTGCGCCACGCTCATTATCAAACGTATACTAAATACATTCGTCATGGGAGAGCCACCGACGACGTACAAACTCAACACCCTTCGGCTACATTTCCAACAACAAAAAAAGGAGGTCGGTATGAAACAGTATCTGTCCGTTCCACCCATCCTGGTGCTCCTCCTGGCATCGGGGTGCGCCACGACGGCGCCGAAGATGGAAGCCACGGAAGCGCCGGTTTCCCAGGCGGAGCAGCTCCAGGCGCAGAAAGGAGCCCAGATGCCGGTGGCCAAACGGTACAAGCGCAAGGTCGCCATCGTCAGATTCACCAATGAAACAAATTACGGCAAGGCGCTCATGTCCGACCAGGATTTCGATCGCCTGGGGAAGCAGGCGTCGGACATGCTCGCAAGCCGCCTGATAAAATCCGGTAATTTCCAGGTGTTCGAACGGATTGACATGAAGAAGGTCCAACAGGAGCAGACCATCGCCGGCGGCGGAACCCTTGTGGGGGTCGACACCGCCATCATCGGTTCCGTAACTGAATTCGGCCGCTCCATTGGCGGCAAGTCAGGGTTCATGAGTTCCACCAAGGTGCAGACCGCCCGCGCCAAAGTCGATATCCGGCTGGTGGATATAAAGACGGGACAGGCCTTCTTCTCCGCTTCAGGGACGGGGGAGGCCAACACCGAATCCGGAGAAATAGCGGGATACGGGAGCCGGGCGGAATATGACGCGACCCTGAATGATCGAGCCATCGGCGCCGCCATCAGCGACGTGATAGACAAGCTGGTCTCCACCCTGGCTGAGCGCCCATGGCGCACCGACATCCTTGAGGCAAAGGGTACTCAGCTGTTCATCAGCGGTGGTGCTCGTCAGGGGCTCAAAATCGGCGACACCCTGCGGGTCATGGCTCCGGGGCAAATGATCAAGAGCAAACAGACCGGAATGGAGATCAGCCTCCCTGCCAAACAGGTGGCCACCATCAAAGTAGTATCCTTCTTCGGCGACTCGGAGAACGATGAAGGGTCGGCCTGCGATGTCGTTACGGGGACAGTTGATCCCACCGCCGCCAATCTGTTCGTAGAGGAGATCAAACAATGAAAAATGCGTTCATGGGACTAATACTTGTCATCCTCTCCTCCTGCGCGCTCCCTGTAACAACGGTCAGCACCGTGGACGACCGACCGGCTCTCGCCTTCAAAGGCGCTCCGGAAGGTGCATTCATCTACGTGGACGGCTTGAACATGGGGAGGGCTGCCGAATACAACGGAGAGCCGAAGATCCTCAACGTCCTGTCGGGGAGTCACAACCTGCGGATTATTTTCAACGGGGCGGTGATCTACGAACAACGGGTGTTTGTGGAGAGTTCCCTCAAAACCATCTCAGTAAAATAAGGGATAGCCCATGACTGCCGAATTAAAACAACTCATATTTTGCATCATCCTACTGACCATGACAGGGTGCGGACCGAAAACCCGCTACTCCTGGAACGCTTACGATAACGTGCTCTATGAACACTATAAAGAGCCCGCCCAGTATGAAAAATTTGTAGAGGCATTGAAAGAGGTGGTGGACGAAGGGGACGCATCGGGGAAAATTCCACCCGGGATCTATGCCGAATACGGCTACGCCCTGTACGAGCAGGGGAAGATCAGCGATGCCATCGTCTATTTCAAGAAGGAATCCGACAAGTGGCCCGAAGCCAAGTTCTTCATGACCAAGGTAACCGCCATAGCCCAGAACCGGAAGAAAAAACCGGCGGATCAGACCAAACAGGGTGATAGCGATCTCAAGGGTAGCGAAGCCGCACCCGTAGAGGTGAAACAATGAACCGGATATCCCGGAAAATCGTACTCTTCGTGGCAGCACTGTCACTGACCGGCTGTATCCACCAGGAACTGAGCAAGCAGGAGAAGTTCCTGGCCGCGGCGCCCCGCTCAATACTCATCGTCCCGGTGGTGAATAAAAGCGTGGATGTCACCGCCGCCGACTATATGCTGGCCACCATCACCATCCCCCTGGCGGAACGGGGCTATTATGTCTTCCCCATCAATCTCGTGAAACGGGTGCTTGAAGATGACGGCCTGTCGGACTCGTCCATGGTCCATGCCGCGCCGACCCAGAAACTGGCAAGCCTTTTCGGCGCCGATTCCGTACTGTATATCAGCATCGAGCGGTGGGACGCCCAATACCAGGTTCTCTCCACCAAGGTGACGGTGGGACTCCATTACCAGATACGGGACGGCAAGACGGGAGACGTCATCTGGGAGAACCGGGAGACGATGGTCTACCAGCCCAATAGCGGAGGGGGAGGAAACCCTCTTGCCAGCCTGGTGGTCATGGCGGTCCAGGCGGCGGTGACCAAGGCCGCGCCCAATTACATCCCGCTGGCGCGACAAGCCAACAGCCAGGCATTAACGCAGTATCCCGGAAGGGGAATTCCGTTGGGTCCCTATGTGACCGAACAACAGCAGTGAGACCAGTAAAAGCAACCATCCTTGCCCAAAGAGGCGCGAATCTTTCGCGCCTCTTTTTTATTCCATCCCACGAGCCCAATGCCCGGACACAGGGCAAACAACTATCAAGAACCACCCGCTAACGACTTAAACAGCTTATCCGGAAGTTTTCAACAGCTTTATCCACAGCAGCAGCAAGCAGAGCGCTCAATCGTCAAGTTTTTCGCTAATTTCAACACGATTTCAGGTAGTTATCTATCATTGCGTTCCCACGCGGCATAGGGATAACGTACCGAAAACGGTAGGTTTATCAACTTCCGTGGTGGAACGGCAGGGCACGACGATCTCCTTATGCGTCCGTCCATGCCGTTCGCGGCAAATACGTTTTCGTGGAGGACAAACAAGGGAATACGGCGACGCGGACAAGGAAAAGCCGCACTCTTGCGAATGCGGCTTTTCTCGTTGACCGACAGGTTTTAGAGCTAATTGCCCACGGAAGTGGCGGAAGGGGGGGACGGAGCAGGCTCGTTTTTCGCCTCGGGTTGTTCTTTGGGTTGTTTGGCTTTATCCACTTTCACGACGTTGGCGGTTTTATGTATCTTCTTGACTTTGCCGGCCGTCTTGACTTTGGCTCCCTTGGCGACTTTCTTCCCCTTGCCTGCTTTCCCGATTTTATTGCTCTTGGCGACGTTCCTGGCTTTACCGGTTTTTTTGGTCTTACCTGCTGTTGCCGACGCTCCGACCTTCTTTTTTTTATCGACGTTATGCGCTTTCTTGACCTCTTTCTGCTTGTCTGCTTTTTTTACCTTGGGTGACTTCTTGCTCTTTTGCGTCTTCCTTGATTGAGCGCCCTTGGAACCTTTGCCGGATTTCACCTTTTTTTTCAGCTCATGGACCTTTGCCTTCTTCCTGATTTTAGCTTTACTCTTGACATGCTTGGGTGCTTCTTTCTTCACGTCAGGGAGAACAGGCGCAAGAGGCGCGCTCACCGCGGGAAGAACCGTGCCGGGCGCCGGAGAACTCACCGGGGGAAGGTTCCGTGCGGGAAGAGGGGCGGTAAGCGGAGCACGAATCGTCGCCTGGGGTGAAACAGGTCCGGGAGTAACGGCAGGCGCATGGGCTGAGAGTAAATCCGTGGCGCAGACGACGCCAACAAAAGAAAACAGACCAAGAGAGGCTACGGTGAGGCCAAAAAATTTATTCATTCGAGGACACCTTTAGGGAGATTGCAACGCGAGGTAGGGGCGGCAGGAGTACACTCGACATCAAACGCTTAAATTTAAAATAGTTTTAGTCATTTGCGCCTCCAGGGGAGCAGCCTTTACATTGGGCCTGTAGTTACCGGGGGTCAGGAGCAGATCATACGCCCTGTCCGATAACTCCACCGTATCCGAAAGCCTCGGCATCCCCGGACCTTTGTTTTCCGGCATGCTGCTTCCGGAAGCGACGGGGGTGGACGGGTTGACATTCGCCACCTGATTATACGCGGCAAGAGCTCGTGACGAGATAGCGGTGATGCCTGACGACATAAAATTCCCCTTATGGAAGAGGTATCGACAGATACAGGGTAAACTTGAGAACTTTTGTCCCTCGTTTACGGGAAAAGTTACGAAAGGTTCAGTGCAACCGGAGCAACCTGTAGTTTAACTCATTACTTATACACGGGAATATTGAAAAAAAGAAGAGATATTTTTGAGGGGTCCATCAATTCACCCCACCATGCCGCCGAAAAGCGGGTGGACAGTGGATCAGGTTTTGTATACTATTCCAGGAATTGCCCCAAACCATAAAGAAGAAAGAGTTATCCATCCTTTACGAGGTGACCCATGGTCCCCAAGAAGCAGCTCTATCAATTCAAAATCACCCTTAAAGAGACCAAACCCCCTATCTGGCGCAAGATACAGGTCCCCAGCAGTTATACCTTCTGGGATCTGCATGTCGCCATTCAGGACGTCATGGGATGGCAGGATTATCACCTGCACGAATTCCAGATCAAAGATCTGAACGGCACAAAGGTATTTGTCGGTATTCCCACCGATGACGACATGATGGCCGATTTCATGGAGGACCATAAAGTTCTCCCCGGATGGAAACATAAACTCTCCAAGTTTCTCAGCATCACGGAACCGTCCTTTTTGTACGTCTACGATTTCGGGGACGACTGGCAACATACGATAAAGCTGGAAAAAGTTCTCCCCGCCGAGGAGGGGGTAACATATCCGCGTTGTATCGGAGGAAAAAGAAACAGCCCTCCGGAAGATTGTGGCGGTCCCTGGGGGTATGAAAATCTGTTGGAAGTTTTATCTGACCCCGGAAATGCGGAATATGAAGAGATGAAGGAGTGGGCTGATTCCATGAAGGGAGGGCCGTTTGACCCGGAAGCGTTCAATCCGAACAGAGTTCTGTTCGAAAACCCTCGGGAGCGGTTCGAGATCGCATTCAGTCAGGGATAGGCGCTTAGCCTCTCTGCGTTGAGAAGTAGTTTTCCACATTTCTGGAGGCGCTGCGCAAGGAACTGCTGGCGGCCATACAGGCAAACAACCGGGTTAAGGTGAAGCAACTATCCTACCCATGGAAAGCAAAATTGGAACTGTTACAACAGGGGAAAGCGGACATCCTGGAAGCGGCGACTCAAGCATCCGGGAATGAAGCAGGCATTCTGCGTACGAAAGTGGTGGAATTAACAGAGCGAGTTGCGACGGCCAAGGCCCGCACTGTCGAACTCGAAAAAAGAGCGGCAGATCTCAACGCCGAACTTGCCCGTGTGAACCAGCAGAACGCCGATATGGTAAAGACTCTGACGGGATTGGTGACGAAACCATAACAAGCGTTATCAAGGGTTAATTGACACATAGGATTTCAATTCCGTCAATTGTCGGTCAATTCATTCGATAATTGACGGGTATGCGACAATGATGCAAACAATGATGCAAACCAGAGCCTTTGCATCATTGTTTGTTCGATTAATGCTTCATATGCCAACAGGCGCTTTGCCCATGTCCAGCCTGGCAAATAAGTCCGTCATTTTCCAGTTCTTTCATAATACGATATGCTTGTTGACGTCCCAAATCAGTAAAGTTCCTGATATCGGCGTTCCGGAGCGGACGATCTTTGAGCAGAGAAAGGATACGGACCAGGGTATTAATCAACGCCCTGAACGCATTATCAACCTTCTGCCCCGGAAAAGTCACCCGTACCGTCTGACCAATCTCATCGAAAGTTGGCGGTTCTTTCCCCTCTTCCAGCAGTGCACGAAAGATCCGGGGGACTCCGAGATTTTGCCGATTCACAAGCCTGGTTGCCAACAGAACTGTTTCAACCAGGTAGCGGTTTCGCAACCATAAAAATCAGGTTTCTCATGGATTGTCACACCGAGATATGATAAAAATTACTAATAGAATCAGCTTATTTTCTCAACAATCCAATTCAAGGTATGCTCTTGCCTCCATTGACATCTACTCGCGAGAATACGCTTCGTTCCCTGGGATTCCGTTTCGGCAAGTTCAGCATCCATACCGGCAGAACGATGATGCTTCACGAGTTTAGCCTGGTTCTCACGCATCATCTCCCGACGCAACCCTCCGGGATTACTCCAAAACAATCATTGACGAAAATCTGCTCGGCAAGACAACCCTCACGATACTGAACCCCAAGGATTCGTTTCTGTTCCGCTGGCGGGCAATTTGTAAGAAGAAAGGTTGGCTCAAATGATCCCCGTTACACGCCAGCCGGCGCCGGCCGATTTCAAAACCGATGTGAGGAGCCCGGGAAGAACCCGTTCTCAACGAATTGATACCGATACAGTGGACCGGTAAAGAGCAGACCCAGGGGGAAGGTGCTCATCTTGGACGAACCACACCGACAACAGAGCGAGATTGGGTGGTTTTGAGTTGACGGTATGCCGCCATATCGCTGACTTTTCGAAATGAAAATTCCTGTTTTTCGACTCATGAGCGAAGCTGTTTCTTTCTATTCCTGCAGGTTGGAGCAAAACTTCAGCATGCAGAAGTTTTGCAAAATGGGCTGTTTTTAGCCCCATGGGATGGCGCTATCGGGCCGGGCGTGAGAAGTTGATCAAGGGTGCGGAAACTATGGAAATTAAAATTTTTTCAATTATTGACTCCATGGCCCCTTCGGCGAGGAAAGGAAAAGCGGCTTAAATCATCTTGACTCGTAGGCTATTTCTAGCATAATCTGCATGAGGTTAGAATGAAAAGAGTTGACTGGATAGGGAGTAGTTACCGGGACCTCTGCGAACTCCCGGAGGAGGTACGGCGCTGTTTCGGTTTTGCCATCTATCTGGCCCAGTGCGGGGGAAAGCATACGGACGCCAAACCGTTGAGCGGCTTTCACGGCGCTGGGGTTCTGGAAGTGGTGGAAGATCAGGATGGCGATACCTTTCGGGCGGTCTATACAGTGCGATTTGCTGACTCCCTGTACGTGCTCCACGTTTTCCAAAAGAAATCGAAGCGCGGAATAGCGACCCCAGCCAAAGACATTGAACTCATCAGGTCACGGCTCAAGATAGCCGAAGAACTACACCATAGCGCCAAGAGGTGACAACCATGAACGAAAAGCACGAAGTATTCCATGGTAGCAGCAATGTCTTTGCCGACTTGGGACTCCCTGACGCCGAAGAGTTGTTAGCCAAGTCCGAGCTTGCCAGGCAGATCATCACCATTACCGGAGAGCGTCTTCTGACTCAGGTACAGACTGCGGATATTCTGGGGATAGATCAGCCGAAGGTTTCGGCGCTGGTTCGGGGGAAGTTGGCCGGATTCTCCCTGGAGCGGTTGATTCACTTCCTCAATCTCCTGGGGAAAGATGTTCAGATTGTGGTGAAGGCCAAGGCAAGGACTAGGCAACACGCCGGGCTAAGGGTGGTTGTCGCTTCGTAAAGGAGGCTACGGTAAGGGTATTCGATACAGTGGACTGGTAAAGAGCAGACCCAGGGGGCAGGTATTCATCCTGGACGAACTACACCGGCAACAGAGCGAAAATGGGTGGTTTTGATGAGACGGTCCGCCACGATCTCGCCGACTTTTCGAAATGAAAATTCCTGTTTTTCGACTCATGAACGAAGCTGTTTCGTTATATTTCAGCAGGTTGAAGCAAAACTTCTGCATGCGAAAGTTTTGGAAATCGGCTGTTTCGGCACCAGGAGAGATGTTATCTGACCCCATAGCCACCCTGTCTTATCTTCTCACCAGCAACGATGACCACAGAGCCGCAACCGGCAACGGTAGAAAAACGAACGGCCCCCGCAGGATGATTCCCACGGGGACCGCTTTGCAACGAGGGACAGTGCTTCAAAGCAGGGCGAGACGGCATTACCCGGATCGAATCCTGCACAGTGCCCCTCTTCTTGTATCCGGTGATCAATACTCACCCTCTCCCGTTTCACCCCTTCCTTTCTTCCATACGAACCGGGCCTGGAACTTTTGAACGACCCTGATTTTAAGGATATCCGGCAATGGCGCATCAATTGAACGACATGGATAAAGAACTGTTTGCAGACCTCATGCAGAGTATGAATGAAGCGGTTGCCATAGCCAAAGGTGAAGCGGAACCTTCCAGGGTTTTTACCGTAGCGGCACCGGACGTGAAGACGGTACGAGAGAAAACCGGCCTGTCACAATCGGCGTTTGCTCAGATGATCGGCGTCAAGGTGAAGACCGTTCAAAATTGGGAGCAGCACCGGCGGCAACCGACAGGCGCGGCGGCGGCATTACTCACCATCTTCGACCGAGAGCCGGAAACAGTTATGAACGTGCTCCACCGGGCGGCTTGACCCTCGTTTTCCCTGCAAGGTTTACTGTCATCCTGAGCAACGCGAAGATCTGCTTGGATTTGACTGCCATAAAAACAAGAAGCAGATTCTTCGCTCCGCTCAGAATGACAGACTATAGGTGTCGTCCTCTCCATTGTTTTTTATCCAGGTCGGCAATCGTGGGGTGATCACGGGGTTATACTGTGCACACCCTACAACTTTTCGAAATGAAAATTCCTGTTTTTCGATTCATGAGCAAAGCTGTTTCGTTATAATTCAGCAGGTTGAAGCAAAACTTCTGCATGCAGAAGTTTTGGAAAACAGGCTGTTTTGGCATCAGGAGAGAGCGCTATCGGGTCGGTTTTGAGCAAGGGTATGGAAATTATGAGAATCAAGTTCTCAAGTCCTGCCCCCATAGCCCCACACTAAATATATTCGTCAATGTCAATTTGTGGTGTGGATATTTAGCCGTAGGCGGTTTAGCCGGTCGATTGGACCACCCTGATCTTGCTGATCCTCTGGCAAAAGAGTGATGCCTTCCAGACGGTCATTTTTGAACGTGGCCGAGTAGTAGTTTTCATCCCTGCCGTATGCGTGGTCATGGACAAAGAAAACAAGCTGCTGGTTACCGTTGGCCATCGTACCGCTCACTGGCTTGCCGAGCATGGAGATTACCTCTTGCTTCGTCATCCCGGCTGACAAGTCCGACGTGTTGTGACGAGGAGCGCAAGCGGCAAGAAACAGGAGAAGCAGTACCGGAATGAATTTCATAAGAACCTCGCTAAAATGGTTGTATTGCCCTCCCATGATGGGAGAAGGAAGGATTGGGCGGTTCAGGTTCAGGAAGCAACCGGACCGGCGACACGGCACGACCGGCAAACAGACTTCTGTAAAATTGTCGCGGCGACAGTGACGGGATAGCACACAAATGCGGGGGCGTCTCATCCCACCCCCACCGAGTAGGAGGACAGGGGCCGGACACCAGGGGAACCGGCTTTTTTTATACCGTTTCCCCTCAACCGTTACCTATTTCCGAAAAACCACAAAAAAGGCACCCACGTTTTAACGTAAGTGCCTGTTTTATTTGGTGGAGCTGAGCGGGATCGAACCGCTGGCCTATGCGTTGCGAACGCATGCATTTTAACAATTCAGGTGGTTTCATAATGTGTCATCAAGGTTCAAAATAAATAAAATTTCCCTTTACTATCAATATGTTTTGCAATACCATGTAGATCACGGTGTGTCAGGAAATGTCATGATATTTTTCGTGCAGCCAGCAAAAAAGTATCACGGAAAGTATCACGGGGTGAAGAGATGGGAAGCAAGTTTACAAACATGTTTATTAAAAATCTCGAGCCACAAGAAGGCAAGGATCGGGACATCCTGGAGGGGCATGGGTTCGGTATCCGGGTGCGTGCCGGTGGCAGCAAGATCTTTTTCTACAAATATCGTATTAAGGATAAACTTCGTTTTCTCAACCTGGGAAGCTACCCTCATACTAACCTAGCCGATGCCCGGCAAAAATACGGCGATGCCTACAAACTGAGAAAAAACAGCTTTGACCCCATTGAGGTCGCGGCAGATGCCGCCCGTGTAAGTGCCATGGAAATAGAGGCGAAACAGCGTAATGCTCTGACAGTAAAGGAGCTGATTGACCTCTATATCGAAAAGTACGCCAAGCCCCGGAAGAAAAGTTGGCACAAGGACGAACTGACACTGGCTAAGGACGTCGTCCCTGCCTGGGGACAACGCCCGGCAGGCGAGATCAAAAAACTCGAAGCTACGAAGCTCTTACAGAAAATTGTCGATCGCGGAAGTCCCGGCCAGGCGCAAAATGTTTTGGAATCAACCCGTGCAATGTATAACTGGGCTATTGATCAGGGGATGCTTGATTCAACTCCATTTCTTGGGGTCAAACGTCCAGCGCCGAAAAACGAAAAAGACCGGGCTCTGACGGTAAAAGAAATCAAGCTGTTCTGGAAAGAGCTCGATGATGCAATCATGTCGGATGAGATCAGGCGAGCCCTCAAACTGACACTCATAACCGCCCAGAGGGCAGGTGAAGTGATTAGCATGCACGCTCAGGAAATAACTGACAACTGGTGGACGATCCCGAAGGAAAAAGCCAAGAACGAAAAAGCGCACCGGGTTTACTTAACGACTCTCGCCCTGGAACTCATAGGTCCCCTTGAGTTAATAGATCCCAAAACCGGCGAGACCACGCCGAAAACATGGCTCTTCCCCTGTCCACATAAGAAAAAGGAAAAACCGATACTGGAATCAGCCATGGGGAGTGCTGTCAGAAAAAATTTCAAATTAAAAAAATTTTCCATCGCCAAGTTCACTCCCCACGACCTGCGGCGAACCGCCGTTACCAACATGGCACGACTCAAAGTCCCCGAGGAATGGCGTGAACGTATCGTGAATCACCTAAAGGAAGAACTTGACGGTATATATAACATGTATGAATACGACGATGAGAAAGAAACCTCACTGAAACGGTGGGAAGAAGAACTTTTACGGATTCTCTATAAGACATCAAAATCCGAGGCCAAGGGCTAAAATGATGCATAAATACGACGACCCAAGAAGAGAACCGACAGGGGTAAGGTCCGGCGACGACACCCTTCACGACCGCAACAGAGACTATGGAAAAAGAATGTTTAGATAGACCAGCAGGACCGCCACGGGGCTTGCGAGCATACCCCCCTTGATGCAACGCCCCCCCACAGAAGGACAGCCACGAGCTTGTACCCCCGCAGCCAGATCACTTAATTCCCATCTTTTTTCTAGCCAGCCTCAGTATTAAGCTCTAAAATTCAGTCAACTAAACTGATCAAGAAGTTTTGACAAAACTTCCTCGTGCATTTGCTTACGATGTTCGGGATTTGAAATATCTCCGCATTGATGGATAGTCATAGTTTTATATAGATAGTACCAATGATTGTTATACATCACTCCGTTAGGAGATACTACCGTCACCTCATACCAAGTAGAATATCCGGGACTGCTGACGTGGATAACACTACCAAGCGCCAAAGACAGACCTATTGTGGCCCCCGCATTCGCAAAGCCAGACATTGCTGATTTTTCAGAAACAGTGGCAGCACCACTAATAATTACTAAATAATCAATTTGCAGTTTATCCAATACTACAGCTGTATCGCCCAACGAATCATCATTCAGTGAGTGGTAATACCCTCCTGGCCCCGTCCTTGGTGTTTGTGTGAATTTTTCCACCAATGCTAATAATACTTCAGATGGGCTTCCGGTCACCTGGATTTTTTTTGCCTTTATATTATTACTCGTCAACGCCTGGGTAAACTCTTCGGCCATTTTTTCTTGGGCCATCGCTTGAAATTGAGGAAGAACTTCCGCAGTCATTTTTTTTGAGTTACGATTTAATATCATCATATCCAGGGAGATCACACCAACCCTGGCAGTGGCCATCGCCATTCCGTTGCCGGCCTTTCCACTCACGTGGGCAGGGCCGCAACCAAAAATTAATGCCGACAGCAGAACCAAAATAGTCATAAGTATGTATTTCATCTGGCTGATCCTTTTTTGATAAATTTTACATTTGCAACCGATACAGTCATGATTGAAGCCAACGTGATTTGAGCTATTTCCACTGTCAATGAATTGAAACCCCCTCCATTATGACAGTACCAGCCCTGATTACTACCGGACCATGTACATCGGTCGCGGTGTCTGCCGGCAGGACATCAGCCCTGTAACCGCCGATTATCGACACAGTGATCGCTCTACCAGCAGTAAACGCCCCGGCAAGAAATCCTTCCTGAAGTTCAATGGTCGCACTGTTTGTGGTACTGGCACTGTCATACGCGGATTGCAAGAGAAGGTATCGCAGAGGGCCTACTTTAACCATGGGGACAGTGATAAAGGTCACGGTTACATTTTTGTCGGCGTCCATGACAAGCTGACAGTCGGTATTACCAGCACAGTCGCCATTCCAGGCACCGAGATTTGCCGGTGCGCTCGGCGTGGTCATGAGAGTGAGCTTGGTGCCGGCAAGATAGCTTGAAGTGCAACTACCTCTACTGCAGGTGAATCCCGATGGATTGCTGTTAACTGAGCCATTACCTTCCATAGTTAAAGTCAGGGTATGATGAATTTCAATGCCTGTGCCGCTCAAGGCGACAACGGCATTAGGCGTAGCGGGGTCGTTGGATGCGATTACTAAGTTGGAACTGTAAGCTCCTAATGAAAATGGAGAAAAAGTGGCGGTCACGGTGCAGCTTCCAGCCGGGGGAAGTACCTTTGGGAGTGTTCCACAGCTACCTCCCCCCATGTTAAAGTTGCCACTGACAGCAGCCGCACTGATCACAATGTCTACCGAACCGTTATTGGTGACGGTAATCGTTGCCGGGGAGGATATCGTCCCTGTGGCAATACTACCGAAATCCCAAGATACTGGTGCTACGTTTGCGACCGGGGCTCCGATTGCCTGATCGTACAGCTCGGCGCTAGCCAAGTCACCGTTGCTGTTTTGACCACCTGCGATAAGGATTTTACCGTTTGTGAGCATGGGCGCTGACTGAGACATTGCACGTGTTATGACCATGCTGGCGGTGGTGGTGAACTTGCCCGTAGATGGGTCATATAACTCCGCGATGGGCACATAACCATTATCGTTAACACCACCTGCAATAAGCACCTTCCCGTCGGGAAGCATGGTTGCAGAGTGATACCAGCGAGCTGCGGCCATGCTACCTGTGGCGGTGAACGAATCGGTGATCGGGTCGTACAATTCTGTACTGGCCAAAATTCCGACTTTGTATTGAGCGCCGCCAGTGATAAGTACCTTACCACTGGAGAGCAAGGTCACGGTTGGAATACTACGATTAGTGATTGTGTTGCCGGTCTGAATGAACGTGCCTGTTTCCGGATTGTACAACTCGGGGTTAGATCCGTTGATTATAAGTATCATGCCGTTGGCGAGCATCGTTGACGTATGACCATTGGTTGCACTGACCATACTGCCTGTTGCGGTAAATTTACCGGTTGCCGGGTCGTACAGTTCGGCACTGGAGCTAGACGGGCCATTGTCGCTAATTCCGCCTGTGATAAGCACCTTGCCGTTAAGAAGCATGATTGCTGAGTGATATTCTCGTGCCGTGTTCATGTTGACGGTAGCGGTGAATGTGCCCGTTATTGGATCGTACAATTCGGCGCTGGACGCAGACAAACCGCTGACGTCAATCCCGCCAGTAATAAGCACCTTGCCATTGAGAAGTTTGGTTGCAGTATGACCTGAACGTCCTGTGGTCATACTGCCGGTAGCGGTGAATACGCCGGTTTTTGGATCGTACAACTCGGCGCTAGATATTTGGCCATTTCCTCCGGCTATCAAGACGTTGCCGTTAGAAAGCACGGTTACCGTGTGGTAAGCACGAGTTGTAATCATGTTGCCGGTCGCCGAGAAAAAGCCTGTGTTAGCGTTCATCGTCCACTTGGCGTAGAGGGTGGTGTTGGCTGTGGTCGGTGTGGCGAAGCTAAACACCGTGGTCAGAACGGCATCGGAGTACCATCCAGCGAAGGTGTTGCCGGTCAAGGTTGGCGCTGTCGGCTGGGTGGCAATGCCACTGTAGATAATAGACTGAGCTGCGACTGCGGAACCGCCGTTGCTGTTGAAGATGACGCTGTAGCTGTTGATCGTCCATTTGGCATAGACGGTGGTATTGGCTGTTATCGGTGTGGCGAAGCTGAACTCCGTGGAGAGGGCAGCATCAGAGGACCAGCCGTTGAAGGTGTAACCAGTTATGGTCGGGGCTATCGGTACGGTAGCGATGCTGCCATAGACAACAGATTGCGCTGCGACTGCGGAGCCGCCGTTGCTGTTGAAGGTGACGGTGTAGCTGTTGGCAGTCCACTTTGCGTAGAGGATGGTGTTGGCTGTGATCGGTGTGGCGAAGCTAAACACCGTGGTTAGAACGACATCGGTGTACCATCCAGCGAAAGTGTTGCCGGTCAAGGTTGGCGCTGTCGGCTGGGTGGCAATGCCACCGTAGACAATAGACTGAGCTGCAAATGCGGACCCGCCGTTACTGTTGAAGGTGACAGTGTAGCTGTTAATTGTCCACTTGGCATAAAGAGTGGTGTTGGCTGTGATTGCCGTGGTGAAGCTGAATACTGTGGTCAGGACAGCATCAGAGTACCAGCCGGTAAAAGTGTATCCGGTCTTCGTTGGCATTGTCGGCAGGGTAGCGCTGTTATTGTAGCTGACCGTCTGACTGGCCACTGCGGAGCCGCCGCTGCTGATGAAGGTGACGGTGTAGCTATTGATTGTCCACTTTGCGTAAATGTTGGTGTTGGCGGTGATCGGTGTGGTAAAGCCGAATACCGTGGTTAGGGCGACATCGGTGTACCATCCAGCGAAGGTGTTGCCGGTCAAGGTTGGCGCTGTCGGCTGAGTAGCAATGCTGCCATAGGCAATAGACTGTGCTG
>CAIYUY010000176.1 GCA_903929485.1 uncultured Desulfuromonadales bacterium | reverse complement strand
CTCATGGTGGTCATCGCCATTCTTGCCCTTCTTGCGGCGCTGGTCGCCCCGAAGATCATTGGTCGCTCCGATGACGCCAAGGTGGAGGGGACCAAGGTCCAGATTCGGAATATGGAGACCGGCCTGAAGCTCTACAAGCTGGACAACGGTGTCTATCCCGCCACGGAGCAGGGGCTGGAGGCGCTGGTGGCCAAGCCGACGACGGGGACGGTTCCCCAGAAATGGAAGGAGGGGGGGTATCTGGAAAACAAGAACGTCCCCAAGGATCCCTGGGGCAATCCCTACCTTTACCTCTCTCCCGGCGAGCATGGTGACTACGACCTCTGCTCCCAGGGGGCCGACGGCGCCAAGGGGGGGGAGGGGAAGAACGCCGATATCTGTAACTGGGATATAAAGTGAAAAAAGGTTTCACCCTCATCGAACTGACGGTGGTGCTGGTCATTCTCGGCATCACCGCCCTTTTGGTCATGCCGCGTCTCTTCCCTGGGGATGACGCGGCGCTGAAGAGCTCGGCCCGAAGCTTGGCGGCCACTCTCCGTTATCTTCAGGAGCGGGCCATCGCCACCCGGAGCAACTACAGTCTGAAATTTCAGTTTCCCGACGGCGTCATCGGGGTGAAGAGCGTAGCGGATTCGGGCGATGAAGAAGTTGCGGTGGATACTCTCCTCCAGCGGCGAATCCTGACGGAAGGGGTTTTTGTGGAAGATCTGGTCCTGAATACCCTGGGGCGGGTCAACGAGGGGGAAGTCAGCGTTCGGGTGGGGATGGAAGGGCTCCAGGAACTCCTGACGGTTCATCTGAAGTCCCCCAGCGGCGTCTACACGGTCATCGCCTATCCCGGCAGCGGCAAGGTCAGGATAGAAGAAGGGTACCGGGAAGCGACGCTGTGAAGGGGTTTACCCTGCTGGAGATCATGATCGCCCTGGCGATCATGGCCGGAACGCTCCTCACGCTCCTGGGGGCCTTCAACCACCACTTGGCCATCGTGGGGCGGGATCGGGAGGAGACTGTTGCCCTGCTCCTGGCCCGGGGAAAACTGGAGGAGCTGGAGATGGCTCCCGTGGAGACTCTTCAACCCCAGGAGGGGAGTTTTGCTCCGGAGCGGCCGGATCTTGCCTGGAAGCTTGTCATCAGCCCCACCGCCATCACCGGTCTGCGACAACTGACCGTTACGGTATTCTGGGATGACAAAAAAAAGAGTCTCTCTCTTGATCATTACCGATAAACAAGGGTTCACCCTCCTGGAGCTGCTGGTCGCGTTGGCGCTTCTGGTTATCATCGCAGCCGCTCTGTATGGGAGTTATTTCACCGTCATCCGGGGACGGGATTCGGCCACTACCGGGATGGAGTCACTGCGGGAGAGCGCCGCCACCCTGGCGCAGTTGCGGCGAGAGATCGCGTCGGCCCTCTACAGAAGCGGCGATAAGAGGCTCTCCTTTGTGGTGGAGGATCGTGACCAGTTCGGCAAGCCGGCTTCAAACCTTATCTTCTCCACGCTGGGGATGACTCGACCGGGGGAGGCGCCATCCTCCGACCTGCGGGAGGTCCGTTACGGAATCAGGGAAAAGGAGGGGAAACTCCTGTTGGCCCGAGGGGAAAAGGAGCTCTTCTTTGACCTGGAGCCTCAACAGTATCCCCAGATGGAGGAGATTGAGAGTTTTCTGGTGGAATGCGAGGATAGCGGGAAGTGGGTCCGAAGTTGGGATACGGCCCTTAACGGGAAGCTTCCCGATGCCGTCCGGATCACCCTTATTGTGAAGGATGGTGACGGAACGCTCCCCTACCGAGCTTTCATCCGGCCGAGAATCCGGCAATGAGGAGCCGGCGGGGTTTCGCCCTGATCCTCACTCTTATCATTACCACGTTGCTCATCGCACTGGTCACCGAGTTCATCCACGAGGTCTATCTGGAGACGACACTGCGCGGGAGTTATCGTGATGGCCAACAGGCGTTTCTCATGGCTGACTCGGGGATCATGGGAGGGGTGAGGCTTTTACAGACGGTGTTGCCGGCCCAGAGCTACACCTCGCTGAATGACATCTGGAAAGTCAAACCGCTTCATCTGGAAGATGAGCGGGGAGTTCTGGACGTGTTCATCGAGGAGGAGAGCGGCAAACTCAACCTGAATGCGGTTGTTCCCGCCACGGGGGAGTACAGCGGACTCTTCAGCGCCAAAGTGCTGGCCAGGCTCCTGAAGCGACTCAAGCTTTCAGAGGAGCTTATTGACCCCCTGGCCGACTGGATTGATCTGAACGAGGAGCCGCATCGGAGCGGAGCCGAGGCCGGCTGGTATCAGCGCCTGAAGCCTCCGTATCTCCCTCGCAATGGACCGTTACGGACGGTGGAAGAGTTGCGGCTGGTCAAGGGGTTTACCGGCGCGACTTTCGCTCTGCTCCGTCCCTATATTACGGTCTACGCGGACATACCCAATGCTCCCACCGCGCCGATCAACATAAACACCGCCTCTCCCCAGATCCTGGCGTCCCTGGATGACGCCATGAGCGATGAACTGGTGACGCGGATCGTTGATCGGCGAAAGAGTGAGCCGTTCAAGAGCTCCGCGGATCTGTTGAAGGTCGCCGGTCTGGAACAGATCGCCACCAACCTTCAGACACTGATCATCACCAAGGGGGGGGTTTATCGCCTCATGGCCACGGCGCGGATCGGAGAAACCGCGCGTACGGTGGAGGCGGTGGTCCGGATGGGGGGCGCACGGCCTGAATTTCTTTATTGGCGGGAGTACTGACACACGTTGAGGTCTTAATGGGCTTTTTGATTGTTGAACTCCAGCGGCGAAACTACGTTATTACCCGGTTTCGAGCCGGCGGCCGCACCGTCGTCTGTGAAGAGTCACTGCGGCTCCCTGTCGGGGAGACAGCCGGACTCATCTCATTTCTCCAGGGAGCAGTTCTGGCCAGGGAGGACGATAGCGTCATTCTCGCCGTTGATCCGGCGCTCCTCTCCTGTCGGGCGACCATGCTCCCCTTCACCGATCGGCGCAAACTCCGGGAGCTCTTCCCCCTGGAACTGAAGGGTGAGACCGCCTGCGATACGGATGAGCTGATCTTCGACAGCATCGTTCGGGGTGACGGGACGCAGTTGGCCGTTTGGGGGCGCAAACGGGAACTCTCCGGCCGAATGGAACTTCTTCAGGCGGCCGGAGCGGACCCACGAGTTGTCACCGCCTCGCTCCTTTCCTGGCGTTACCTTCTTCCTCCCCACGTTCCCGGAGGGATACTTCTGGTGGCGGACTCTTCCGGAGCGGCGGCCTACGGTGACGGCGAGCTCCTTTTTTTTCGGGCCTTCTGGGGTGAAGAGCCGGCGACGGAGATACACAGGACCGTCACCGCCTTGGAACTGGCCGAAGGGTTGACGGTGGAGCGGGTCTACCTCATGGGTGACTTGGCCGGCATGGTGATCCCCGCCGGGGTGGAGGATGTCTGGATGCCCCTGCCGTTGTCGGTGGAACTGGCAAGCGCCTTCGGAGGAGACCACTCGCTGGCCCTGGCAGGGGCCGGCGCCTGGGCGATTGTCCGGTCCGCCCGGAAGGGTGATCTGGTAAACTTTCGCCATGGCGACCTGGCTTCCATCTCCGAGCCGGCCAAGGCACGGAAAAAACTTATCCTCTCCGCCATCCTCGCGACGGCGACGTTTCTTATCTTCTCCGCGGACCTGGGAATGCGGTACGGGTTCGTGAAAAATGACCTGGACTTCCTGAATAAATCCATCGGGACGCTCTATCGGGAGATTTTTCCCAACCGGAAGAAGGCCGTGGACGAGGTGGGAGAGGTTAAATCCGAGGTCAGGAGGCTTTCCGGCGTCGGCTCCGGGATCAGCGCCTTGGGAATTCTGAAGAAACTGGCCGAGCTCAAGGGGAATGACATAGCCGGGTTCTATGAAACCGAGATTGATGGCAACCAGGTGCGACTCAAGGGGGACGCCACTACGATTCAAGCGGTGACCGATCTGAAAAACCGGGCGGGAGCACTGCTCAGCGGGGTTGAAGTCGGTGAGATCAGATCCAAACCGGACGGCAGCAGCAGTTTCTCCCTTCGCGGAACCTTGAAGGAGGTGGGACGATGAAACGACTGGAGTTCCTTCTGGAGAGGGGCAGGGAGACCGATCGTCCCACCCGGCTCCGGTGGGGGATGGGGATTGTCCTGCTCCTGTTCCTGGCCATTGCCTACAGCTCGATCACCGGCGCCATCGATAACCTTACCCGAAAACGTGTTGTACGGGAGAGTGAGCTCATGGAACTGATGCTCCTCAAACAGCGGTACCTGAACCTGAAGAAGGAGTCGGAACAGCTGATGAACCGCTTGGCGACGGTAAAGGCCGATGATTCACCTGGTCGGATCATGGAAGAGGCCGGATTCAAGGGGAAACCGGTGCAGATCCGGCCACTGAAGGGTGAAGAGCATGGCGGGGTGCAGGAAGAGTTGGCGGAAGTGAAGATCGACGGGCTCACCGCCAATGAACTGGTCAATCTCCTCCACCGGCTGGAAAAAGGTCCAAAGCCCACCGTCATGAAGAGGCTTCTGGTGAAAAGCCGGTTTGACGATCCGGCAAAACTCGACGTGACCGTCACCATGGCCCTGATCAGGGCGCTTCAACCGGAGAAGCGGTGACCCGGCTACAGCGCCTGGGGGGAATCGTTCTTCTCGTGTGTGCTTTTTTGCTCCTCGTTATCCTCTTCATTCCGACGGCGCAGGTGGAAGGGGTTCTGCGGCGGTTGCTGGCGCGGCAGGGGTACAGCTTCACCGCCGGCGCCTTTGGCAAGGCATTCCCTTTGGGGATCATCGCCAGGGACGTGACCATTGCCGACGGGCGGGGAGAACTGCTCCGGTTTGATCGGCTTGACGTGCGCCCCGTGATCATTCCTACCCTCATGGGTGCGCCGACGCTCTCCGTTGACGCCGTCATCGGCGCCGGGACAGCAGCTATCCGCTGGCGTTGGGGGAAGCCGGGAGGGGTGAGTGTCGATATCCGCGGGGTTTTGCTGGAGCAGATCCCCTTCTTCAGGAGTGTCGCCGGGGCGACGGTAAAGGGAACTCTCCGGGGTGAGGCGCGGCTATCCGGAGTTCCCCCCCGGATGAACGGCACGGTGAAGATCCAGGTCAGGGGGGGACAACTGGCCGATGTGAAAATCGGAGGGATGCCGCTTCCCGCCGTTCTGGATGAGACGATCCAGGGGATGATACGGGTCAAGGAGGGACGGGGGAGGGTGGAGAGCCTGACCCTGGAGGGAAGCGGTCTTTATGCCAGAGTGAGCGGGGAGATTCCCCTGTCGGCAACGGCCCCCCTGGAATTGATTCTTGAACTGATGCCCAAGGCGGATTTTTTGGAAAAGCAGAAGTTCGTGTTCCTTCTGCTCTTCAAATACCTGGATTCACCGGGACATTATCGGCTTCCCATCCGGGGGGCCCTTGCCAAACCATCGCTTTTTTGAAACATGTTCTACGTTCTCTGTTCTACGTTCTACGTAGTAACCCGGAAATCTCATCCTGTTTTTGGTTTACAATAGTGCAAATTAGGTTTAAATAAGAATAGTTTGCCGAAAAGAGCAGCTCAAGCAGATCCCTTCGGAACCTGGAACCTGGAATCTGGAACTTAGAACATAGAACCATGGGGGTTATTTATGGCTACTGCCGCATTGATTCTGGCTGCCGGCAAGGGGACCAGGATGAAGTCGGATCTGGTGAAGGTTATGCATGAACTGGAAGGGAGGCCCATGATCACCTACCCGGTTACTGCCGCCAAGGCTCTGGGGGCTGAGCGATTTGCTCTGGTAGTGGGTCATCAAGCCGATCGAGTGCGGGAATACTATGCCGCCGACGCGACCATCTCCATCGTACTCCAGGAAGAGCAGCTGGGGACCGGTCATGCCGTGGCCTGCGCCGGAGAGTTCCTTGCAGGCTGTGATGGTGACGTCCTGATCCTCTGCGGCGACGTGCCGCTCATCACCCAGGAGACCCTTCGCTCCCTGATGGCCGTTCATGTCGCACATGGGGGTACGGTGACGGTTCTTACCGCCAGGCTTGCCGACCCCCTCGGTTACGGTCGGGTCATCAAGGACGCCACGGGGCGGGTTCTCCGGATCGTCGAGCAGAAGGACGCTACCATCGCCGAGCGGGAGGTCACCGAGATCAATTCCGGTATTTACTGCGTGAATGCCGCCTTCCTTCGGGATGCGGTGATGAAAATCAGCAATGACAACGCTCAAAAAGAGTACTACCTCACCGATATCATCGGTTTGGCCACGGGTCAGGGGCATGCCTGCTATACCCATACCGTAGGGGATCCCGCCGAGGTAATGGGGATTAACGATCGGGTACAGATGGCCGCTGCCGGTGCCGTGCTCCGCCGGCGGATCAACGAGTCGCTCATGCTTTCCGGCGTCACCATTATCGATCCGGCAGTCACCTATATTCAGCAGGGGACGATCATCGGCCGCGACACGGTGATCTATCCCAACAGTTTCATCGGTAACTGCACGGTTATCGGCCAGGGGTGCGTCATCGAATCGTCGGTAACGATTACTGGGTGCCGGCTTGCCGACCGGGTTCATATCAAGGCCGGTTCGGTGTTGGAGGAGGCGATCGTCATGAGCGACACCACCGTCGGCCCCATGGCGCACCTCCGCCCCGGCACTCTGCTCAAGGAGCATGTGAAGATCGGCAATTTCGTGGAAACCAAGAAGGCGGTTATCGAAGAAAGGTCCAAGGCGTCCCATCTCACCTATCTGGGGGACTGCTTCGTCGGCAAGGATGTGAACATTGGCTGCGGCACCATCACCTGCAACTATGACGGTAAGAAAAAGCATGCCACCGTCATTGAAGACGGGGTCTTCATCGGGAGTGATGTTCAGCTGGTAGCTCCGGTCACGGTGGGGAAAAATTCCCTGGTCGCCGCCGGCACCACCGTCACCATGGATGTCCCCCCCGACTCCCTGGTCATCTCCCGGGTGCCTCAGGTGAACAAGGAAGGGTGGACGAAGAAAAAGCAATTGAAAACGGAGCGCCCATGTGTGGAATAGTCGGTTTTATCGGTAATCAGGAAGCAACCCCCATTATCCTTGACGGACTCAAGCGGTTGGAATACCGCGGCTACGATTCGGCCGGGATCTGCACGGTGGAGTCGGGGTGCGCCGAGATTCGCCGGAGTCAGGGGAAACTCTTCAATCTTGAGCTTCTCCTGAAGGAAAGGCCGCTCGCCGGCACCTTGGGGATCGGCCATACCCGCTGGGCCACTCACGGACGCCCGTCGGAGATCAATGCCCATCCCCATCAGGCCGGTCCCATCACCGTGGTTCACAACGGTATCATCGAAAACTACATGGAACTGAAGGAGCTGCTTCGCTCCCTGGGGCATACCTTCAAGAGCGAGACCGATACCGAGGTCATCTCCCATTTGGTGGAAGAAAAATACCTGAAGTGCCGTAACTTCGAACAGTCGGTGCGGGAGGCTCTGGCGGAGCTGCGCGGGGCTTACGCGCTCTGTATTCTCTGCGAGAACGACAAGGACACCCTCATCGCCGCCAAGCAGGGTTCTCCCATGGTGGTGGGGCTGGGGGCCGGCGAATATTACGCCGCCTCGGACATCCCGGCCATTCTTGCCCATACCCGGAACATGGTCTTCATGGAAGATGGCGAGATGGTGGTTTTCCACCGGGGCTCGGTGAGTTTCAGCACGGTGGAGGGGCTACCTTTGGAGAAGGTGAGTCGCCATATCGACTGGTCTCCTCTCATGGCGGAGAAGGGGGGATACAAGCACTTCATGCTCAAGGAGATTTACGAGCAGCCCCGGGCCATCCGGGATACCATCGCCGGTCGCTTGAACGAGGAAGAGGGGGATGTCTTCCTGGAAGATCTGAAGTTGACCGATTCGGAGCTCCAGGCTATTCGGCGGATCGTCATCATCGCCTGCGGCACCTCCTGGCACGCCGGACTGGTGGGGAAATTCCTCATAGAAGAGCATTGCCGGATACCGGTGGAAGTTGATATCGCCTCTGAATTCCGCTACCGCAATCCGGTGGTGGACGACAAAACCCTCATGATTCTCATTTCCCAGTCAGGGGAGACCGCCGACACGCTGGCGGCCATGCGTGAAGGGAAGAAGCGGGGGGCGAAAAACGTAGCCATCTGCAACGTGGTGGATTCATCCATCGCCCGGGAGGCTCATGGTGTCGTTTACACTCATGCCGGACCGGAGATCGGGGTCGCCTCCACCAAGGCCTTCGTCACTCAGTTGGCGGCGCTTTATCTCTTCACCATTCGTTTCGGACGGGCCATAAACTCCATGGATCGGATCAAGGGGGCCAGGATGATTGCCGACCTGATGCATGTCCCGACGCTCCTGGAGCAGACATTGGAGATGAACTCCAAGGTGGAGGCGGTGGCTAAGCGGTATATGCACGCCCATGATTTCCTGTACTTGGCTCGGGGGATCAACTATCCCATCGCCCTGGAAGGCGCCCTGAAGCTGAAGGAAATTTCCTACATCCACGCCGAGGGGTATCCCGCCGGCGAGATGAAGCATGGCCCCATCGCCCTCATCGACGAGGAGATGCCGGTGGTGGTGCTGGTTCCCCGGGATCGCCACTACGACAAGGTCGTTTCCAACATGGAAGAGGTCATCGCTCGGGGAGGGAGGGTCATCGCCGTCTGCACCAGGGGGGACGCAGCGATCAGGGGCAAGGCCGAGATGGTCCTGGAGGTCTCGGAATGCAGCGAGGATCTGGCCGCCATCCTCCTCTCCGTCCCGTTGCAACTGCTGGCCTATCATGTGGCGGTTCTCAAGGGGACCGACGTGGATCAGCCGAGAAACCTGGCGAAGAGCGTGACGGTGGAGTAGGGGCGCGATTCATCGCGCCCATTTACTTCGCCCACTTCCGCCCGCTGCCGGCATAATCAAGCATGACGCTGAACACCTTATCGCATTTTTCACGGAACAATGCCTTGTCGTAGTTGTCGGGCAGGGTCTTGTTTAGAACCTCTTCCACGGCGCTTCGCACTTGCAGCTTCGTCTGGGTGTCCTGGTGCCAGTCCCTCACCAGCACTTTCGGTAGGTCATCAAGCAACCGGTGGAGCAGGCTCCTGGCGGCCAGCTCCACCTTCTCGGTCTCCGCTTGGGTCATTTTGTCTTTCTTCAGCAGATCGAACAGTTCCAGTTCGTCCTCGGTTAACCCCTCCCGGATATGCCGCTCATCCTCTGTCTGCATCTCCTTGGTGAACTTGAGCAGTTCCTCAAAATAACTCTCGTTGGATGAACCACCGGAGTTATAGGTGTCGATGATCTTCTGAAACCGCTGGGCAAAGTTCGTCCGGGTACGGTTCTCCTGCATCATGAGTTCCAGCTTCCGCTGGATGAAGGCTCGCAGATCGGCTATTTCGATGTTCCGGTACGGCGTCTGCTGGAACTCTTCCCGCAGTTTGTCGAAGTTGATCTTGCTGAGATCCCAAACCCTCTTCCGGTATCCCTGGATTCAGATGGAGCGCCGCTTCCTTCAGCCGGTCGCCGAAGATCACCTCGCGTTTGTCGGAGCGCCCCGAATCGTCATTCAAATCATCGGGATCGGCAGTCATGCAGTTGAGCAGCTCATAACCGAACTCGTCCCTCAGCTTTTGCAGGACGGCGCGTTCGATGGCGTCTTCGGAGATGAAGTTGGGCATGGGTGGTAAGCCTCCGTTTCCGGAATGGGCGCGATGAAACCAATGCCATCCATCATCAACATCGTAGGGGCGCAGCATGCTGCGCCCAAGTCTTGTCTGATCGGTTGAAATTTCGGGCGCCGCAATTTCGGGTACAGCAAATTCGGGCGCAGCAATTTCGGGCGCAGCAAATTCGGGTGCCGCAAATTCGGGCGCAGCATGCTGCGCCCCTACGACGGGGTGTTCATCGGGTTGTCGGAATCGTCGTCCCATTGCAGCGGATTGTTGACGATATATTCGCGGATACGTTCCAGTTCATGGTCGTTCCGGATGATCCGTTCGTAGTAATTGCGTTGCCAGACCGGGCCGCCGGGGTCGTTACGTATTTCATTGATCCGTTTGGATGCAGCGGATTTGAAGGACCGGACGATTGCCCCCAATGAACCAGACATGACATTTGCATGTCCGGGTGTGGTAAATTGGGGCGCAGCATGCTGCGCCCCTACGGGTTTACTCGGTACATCTAAAATGATGATCCCATGGAAATGGTTGGGCATGGTCACGAATTCATCCAATTCCACCGATGGGAAATGTGTTGGTATCGCCCGCCAGCATTCGTCCACCACTACACCGAAATTATTTAACCGCATGTCTCCGTCAGTCACGCTACCAAACAGGCCTTCCCGGTTTCCGGCATGGATCGTCACAAAATAGGCGCCGGCGCTGGAGTAATCGTAATCCCGCAAACGGATCGAGCGGCGATGATGAATGTCGGGGTTATAGGTCATGGTAAATCACACAAATGGATCGTATCGTCGTAGGGGCGCAGCATGCTGCGCCCATGAATGGACAAGATCAATAGGACCGGTCATCGATAGCTGTTGCATGAGCGCAATCAAACAAGGGCGCAGCATGCCGCGCCCATGAATGGACAAGATCAATAGGACCGGTCATCGATAGCTGTTGCATGGGCGCAATCAAACAAGGGCGCAGCATGCCGCGCCCCTACATTAGCATCAACATTGACGTTGATAATTACATAAACCGTTAATTGTCACCCGCCAAAATTTCTTTTATGTTTGCCGATATGACGTTACCAACGACAGAAGCTTCCAGCGTCAGCTGATCCAACAGCTCTTGCCATTCCGCCAAATCAGACAGAAACTCCTCCTCCGTCTTCCCGTCCTCCTCTATAACCACCCCGACATACCGACCCGGATTGAGGGAGTAATCCTGCTCCTTTACTTCGTCCGGTGTGGCGGCCTTGCAGAGTCCGATGACATCTTCGTATGTTGCGTGGGGAAACCGGTCCTGTAACCAAGTGATGTGCCGGTAATAGCTTTCGGCGGTTTTCACCTCTTCATGCAGGACTTCCAGAGCACTCTTCAGTGCCTTGGTCTTCTTATCCGTGCTACCGCGCTTACCATCCGCCTTGGCCTTGTCGGACAGGACTTTTTCGTGGTGACGGACGATCTTGTCCAGCTTTTTCAGCCCCTCGTGAAGCGCCGCGAAGAACGGGTCGAATGCTGCCCGCAGTTGGTGTTGGGCCGTATTTATATGTTCGATGTTTTCCCGTAGGGGCGCGGCATGCTGCGCCCAGATGTCGGAACCCGGTAGACCAGCGGCAGGCACGGTGGAAATGTAACCGTTGAATGCCGTTTCCAGCGCCGCCAACCCGGCCCACTGTTTTACCAGATCATCCACCGCCTTCTTGCCGGCGTCATCGTCCAGCACCTCCCGCAACTGCTCCGACACCGGCACGACCTGTGTCATGTTCTCTTGCAGTTTGGCCATCCCCTGTCGGAAATAGTCGTCGATCAGTTCAATGAATCTTGCCCTCTTTCCCTTATGAAGATGACTGATGACTGCAATGTTTTGTACTTGCTCTTCGGAAAACTCCCGGTGCGCCCGGTCGATGGGGTGAAGATGTTGCGGGCGTCGATGAAGAGGATAGTGTCATCCTGCTTTCCCTTGGTCTTGTTGCGCGGAATGCCGTAGGTGTTGAACCGGGGATCTCAACCATGAGCTGCACTACCGAACGAGGGGTAAAGAATTCGCCCCCACCTTGCCCTTCGGCCAGGGCGAAATTTCCCAGGAAGTATTCGTAGATCTGCCCGAACATATCGCCGTCGGCGTCATCGGGAATGTTGGCGAAGTTTATTAACAGCTTGCCGAGGATGCTTCCATCGTTTCCGGGAGCAAGTTTATAATAGGCATCCTGGGGAAGGACTCCGGCCAGTTCCGTCTTGTACTGTTCAACCGCCGTCATGGCCAGTTTTATTGCCTTGGCGATATCCTGATCTCCGGACAGGTTCAGCAGATAGTCGTAGCGGGCATGGTCCGGCAGGTAAAAGCCGCATCTGGCGATGGCGATTTCCGACAACTCCTTTTCGGTCCGCTTCCCAAGGTGCTTCTCATATTCGGCGCAAATAGCTTCTTCGTGCAGACGGTACTTGTTGTCGGCGAATTTCAGGAAGATCAACCTCAATACCGGAGTTGCATATTCATTGGATTTCAGCGCCGAATTGGCCCGCAGGGTATCGGCGCTGCTCCAGAGATCATTTTCCAGTTGCTTCAGTTCTTCCTTGGTCATCTTACTCACTCGTTTCGGTTAATAAAATTCTAGTCCAACTAGCCACTGATGACGGAAATCATTCACTATTCATTCGGTTTCCTGTGATACTGCTCAACGGGGGCAGATCATACCATACTTCTTTCCCCATTAAACATTACATTTTGACTTCGTAAAATCCGGATCATAGGTGTATAGTCGTGTGACCAAGCGCGAGGATGCATGCCATGTTTAACTTACAGAAAAACGAATGCCCGGTGCAGATTCATGCCGACAGCATTGATCCCCTCGCCACGGAACAGGTGGAGCTGATCGTCCATTCCGGTTCCCGCAACCTGGGGAAGCGAGTCGCAGAACACTTTCAGGGTAAGGCGGCGGGGGATTTATGCATCATAAAGCTAAAATGGTTGCAGTAGGCGCCATGTTCGCGTTGATGATCTCATTCCTCGCGCTGCATGCGGTTTCCGCGTCGGATATAAGGATTCCGCAGCCGACTGGTGCTCGCGTGGAAAAGGCCACCTTTGCCGGTGGCTGCTTTTGGTGCATGGAACATCCTTTTGATGAACTTCCCGGCGTTATATCGGTAACCTCCGGATATACCGGCGGCCGGAAGAAAAAGCCGACCTATGAGGAAGTTTCCGCGGGGGGGACCGGTCACGCCGAGTCGGTGCAGGTTGTCTATGATCCGTCCAGGATCGACTATGAGAAGCTTCTGACCGTCTACTGGCGCAATGTCGATCCGACCACGAAGAATCGCCAGTTTTGCGATGCGGGAGATCAGTACCGGAGCGCCATCTTCTTTCACACCGAAGAGCAGCGCCGCCTGGCGGTGCAATCCAAAGAGGCCCTGGAGAAGAGCAAGAGATTCCGGGAGCATCTGGTGACGGAGATTACCCCGGCAAGCGAATTCTATCCGGCCGAGGAGTATCACCGGCAGTACTACAAGAAGAACCCGCTGAGATACTCATACTACCGCGCCAGTTGCGGTCGCGACCGCAGGCTTAAGGAGTTGTGGGGCAGTACGGTCGGGCACTGAGGGTCTTAAGGTGATTTGCAGGAAAACATGTACCGCAACAAGGTCGGCAAAATGTTCCGTCATGGTTCGACAAGCTCACCACGAACGGAACAGTGGACAGTTATAAACCTTAATCCGTTCGCCCTGAACTTGTCGAAGGGTGGGACGGATTTCTGCCTGGTACATTTTTTGTAACGAATCACCTAAGACAAAACGGATGAATGTGATGTCCATACCGTTCAAGCCCTTCCTGTATCAACAGATAGAAGCGCGAGCAGTCGACATCGTCAAAGAATATCTCCTGACGAGCATTACCACGTATGATCACGTGGTAGAGT
>CAIYUY010000175.1 GCA_903929485.1 uncultured Desulfuromonadales bacterium | reverse complement strand
TAGTGGCATTGATGCTGGGTTTAAGAGTTCTCGTGGGTTTTTTCGCACTCATTGCATTCCTCCACTGTTTTGAATTCTGCATGGCAGAACACGCAACGAAACAAGATCATATCTCCCCCCTCTCCGCCATATCGGTGAGCCGCAGAATGGCCTTGCTCAGCACTACGATGCAATCCATGGCCTCGGAGATGACGCCGTGACGGGAATGATAATCGACAACGGCGAACGCCCGCTGCAGCTCGTCAAACTCGCCCATGATCACGCTCCGGATCTCATCGATGTCGTACATCTCCCACCAGCCGTAAATCTGGACGCTGCTGAGAGTGGCGGTATGGGCGTCTTTCAGGAAATCTGACAGCCGGTCGGGCTGGTCGGTAGTCGTGAGTTGCGCTTCGGTCATTTGGGCATTACCCCCACGGTGGCCTTCAGGTGGATAATCAGGCTGGCGATGACGTCCATAGTGGCGATTTCACGATCAGCATTTTCCTGCCTCATCTTCCCCGCGGACACCACCCCAGGATAAACAGCCCGGCGGCGTCCCACTTCTCGTTCGGCGCATTTGATACAGTCGTCCAGATTCATCGTTACCCCTCCAGTGCTTTCGGTTCGGTCATCAACTGTTTCCATGCGGCGACAATCTTCGTGGCCGTGTCCGCCTTGGTGTAATTGCTCCAGTTATGGCGCCCCTGCTTGATCCGGTTTTGGCCGTGGCCGCCGGTGTCGGTTTCCAGCCGGTAAAAATCGAAACCGGCGGCATAGAGTTTATTGCGGTTTCCCATGCCTATAAAAATATCCCCTGCCAAGTTAGTGGCTATACGATTACTTCGTTCCAGTTCTTGTTTGAAGGCTCGCTCCATTTGCGCAAAACTATTGTATCTCTCCGCAACGGACCATCTATTGTGCGGGTTGGTGAATGTATGGGAAATACTGTTTATTCCAGGGTGCATCCGGATAAGGACGAAACCTGCACAAAGCACTTTCGCCTGATCCACGGAGTACCCCAAACTTACCAAGGATTCCTTACTCCATACTTCGGAAGGTAGAGGCAGCAGGATCACCTCCTGGGCGGGTGGGGTTAGAGTCACCACCTCCCCCTCAAAAAAGCTCATCTGCGCAAAGTCTTTGCCCATGTCAGACCCCCCTTATGGGCATGATGATTGCTATCGGTCCGGTACCCGTGGACCCCTGGAGCTGTAACGGGGCCAGTCCGCTGCTTTGGCAAATGATGGTGACACCGTTGCCTACCATCGACCCCAGGGCCTGGAGGAGATAGGAGATGTTGAGCCGGACGGCAAAGGGGTTGACCGCGATGACCCCACCGACCCGGTCCTCGGCATGGCCTCCGATCTGCCGCAGGTCGGCAACGAGGGACACGGAATTGTCCTCGGCAGTAAGGAGCACGCCATAACTGTCCTTATCACTCATGACCCGGCACCGCTCCACCGCCTGGGTCAGGGAGAGGAGCTTAAAGGAGAGCGTTTGATCATGATCAACCACCACCATCCGCCGGTAAGCGGGGAATTCGGCATCGGTGAGCCGGATATGCAACTTTTCGTTGTCGGTGGCGATGCATACGGAGTTTTCCCCCACGTTCAGCACCACCGGTCCGGTGCTCTTGATCTTGACCAGAGCGGAGACCCCCTTTGTCGGGATGATGATCCCCTTGACCAGGAGCGGGGATAAGGGGGTGAGCCCGCACGAGTCGGGTAACTCCAGATGGTTGATCCCCATCCGGTGGCCGTCGGTGGCCACGGCGGTGAGGGTATCGCTTTCCCCGGAGGTGGCGTGGAGGTAGACCCCACAGCAGTTATATTTGGTTTCGTCGGTGGCCTGGGCGTAGGATACCCCCAGGAACAGGTCGACCAGGTGATCACCCTTCACCGTCAGCTCTTCCCCGGCCACAGGGGGGAGTCCGGGGAATTCAGCGGGGTCGATCCCGGAGAGGGAAAATTTCACCGTACCGGAGGTCAGGGTGATGATGTGCGCCTCACCGTCCAGATGGATAGTAACGGTACTCTCCGGGCATGCCTGCACGCTCTGGTGGAGTTTCTTGGCATGAATGGTGGTGGACTGCGTGGCGTCTCCAGTCAGGTCGCAGTCGGTGACCTCCACCACGGTCTCGTAACCCAGATCAAGGTCCGTGGCCATGAGTAGTAACAAGTCTGGTCCAAAGGCCAGCAGTACGTTGCTGAGAATCGGGAGCGTGTTGCGCGTGCCGGAGATGGCGGCGCAACGGGCCAGGGCTGAGGTGAGTAGTGCTTTGTCAACGGTGCAGGTCATAACGTGTCCTTCCTGGGTTAGAGAAACGTGGGCTGATAGACTGGTGGCTCTTCCGGCGGTGGCGGTTGTTCCGGAGGGGTGGAGTCTCTCACCACCTGCCAGGCACGGAGGTACATCCGGCGCACCAGGTCAAGATTAGTGACAAAGTTCTCCGGTTCGTCGTCCAGGAGCGTCTCTTTACCCCGGATCTTCTTGATGATGTCGGACCGGTTGCGACTCAACCAGTCAAGACCGCCGGCAGGCATGGTGGCTCTGACCTCTTCACCCATGGCGGAACAGGCATCAGCGCGTTCGTCTCCGGTCATCTCCCGGGGAGGGGTCATCGTTGCCGCCTCTTTCATGGCCGGTTTTGCGCTCATGACAACGTCGGGAAGCTCGGCGACATGGAAAACGGGGGGTAGCCCTGCCTTGACCCATTCCTTGATGCTGACACCGGCCTGAAACGCTTCACCGGGGTCTTTACCCACCGGCACCGGCCACCGCTCGGCTTGCGGGAAGTTTTTACGCCACCAGACAGAGGCATGCATCCCGGCAGTATCGCTATCCAGAGCCACGAGGATCGACAGGGACGGAGCCAGGAGCGCGGCGGCGACGGCATCAGGTTTGGCCGTGCTGTTCCCCTGGGAGATGGCGCCGACCAGCTCTCCGGCGTGGTGATGGATCAGGAGGGCGTCGAGTTCGCTCTCCACAATCACGTAGGCACGAGCTCCGGCGCCGACAATCAGCGGTGCGGTGTTGGAGCCGGGCACCAGGTAGTAACGGGGCTCACCTTCAGGGCGGCGGATTCGGAGCCGTTGGAGATTTCCGGACGCGGAGAACATAGGGATGATGAGCCCGACCGGGAGCCAGAGCTTTTTAGGTTTGCCGTCTTCCTTGAGCGACGGGGCCAATCCCCACCCCTCACGGACTCGATAGGCATCCTTGCCGTTGTGGCCGGCATTCCATCCCAGCCGGTACTGTTTCACGGCGTCAAGATCGAGTCCGCGAGCGGCCAGCCAGGAAAGATGCCCAGGAGAGAGCAACAGGTGGGCGTGGCAGGCATCGCAGAACTTTGTGGCATGTTCGACCCAGGTGGCGGCGGCGGTGACCGTGGTGCGTGGCGTGAACGGTTCCACCCCGGCCCCTGCTCCCCGTGGGCGCACAAAACGCGGCGCTTGGTATTCATCCTGTCCAGAGATATCCTTGCCGACAGTCGCGGCGGAATCCTTGAAGCTCAACCCCTCGATTTGCATCAGGTACTGGATTGCATCCCCAGCCTGGTCACACGATCGGCACCAGTACGTCCCGTGGTCCCCCTGGTGCGGCCAGATATGAAAACGATCGTTGCCGCCACACGACGGGCAGGGGCCTTGATATTCTCCACCGTGGGTGGTGCCGGCTTTTTTGTAGGCCTTTCCGGCCTTGGTAGCGATGTCGAGCAGGTTCATAATCTCAATCCAGGATGATGCAGGATGTTAGGATGATTGCAGGACGGTCGTTTTTTGGATCGTCCTGCACTATAAAGGCTTATATTCTTTATTCTTTTTATTCCTGTTAGGATGATAGGATGATAAAAACAAGAATTATCGTCCTGATTGCAGCTTGTAAAATCCCTATGGTACTTTCTCCGCTTTCGGTCCTATCGTCCTGATGCTGCTATTTTGTGTAATAGTTACGATGTGTTGCCTGTCAGGATCATCATAAAGTTCATCCTCCTGCTATCGTCCTGTGTCCTGTTCATACATCCTCCCCGTTCCCTGGTGAACTGCTCCATCCCGCCAATGATCGTCATGGCAACGTCATTCCGGGTAGAGTTGATGGACGTTTTCCCGCAGTTTGAGGCCAAAATAGCGGGTGGTTCCGCCTACTTTGTCCCGCTTGTACTTCTTGGAGAGCATCGACCCGAACTTCTTCTGGGCGGGACAGCTCCCCGGCTTGGCTGAAACGTTGACTTTGTACCAGCATTTGAACACGTTATAGATGTCGGTGGCGTTGGTCTGGGCGCCGGCGGCCTCTTCACAGGTCTCACTGGTGAACTGGGTGATGGTGTCCTCGGAGATCCGGTACTCTTCGGTGGCCTGTGTCACCTGGTCAGGCGGACGGAGGCCGTTCTTCTGCCAGTCGAGGCAACCACGGACCAGCCAGGCGAGGATGCCGGACGCTTCCTTCTTGAGTTTGTCCCGGAGGTGCTCGTCACGGGGCTTCTGGTTGCGCTTGCTGCTGTCCGGAGTCGGGACGAAACTGTAGTGGAACGGGATCAGTTTCAGCCGCTGCCAGAAGGCGAAGTCGTCACCCGGGGCGTGAGGGAGATTGTTGGTCAGCAGGATCAGCAGGTGTGTCGGGTCGAAATCGATGTAATCCTTGGCGTTAAGATCCCGACCTTTGAGGGTGTCACCGCCGGAGTACCACTTGACCTGGCCGGGGGAGAAGCGGCGCCCTTCGTCGGTCTCGGAGGCAAAGGCGATCCGGAGCCCCTTGAGCGCCATGATGTGCGGTGTCGGACCGTTGGGGGTTGCTGCTCTCCCCTGGTCAAGAAGCATTTCGGCGGGGATCGGACCGGCGATGGAGCCGAGGACGTGACGGAGCGTCTCCACGAGGACCCCTTTGCCGTTGCGCCCCTGGCCGTTGAAGACGAGGAAAATATGCTCGGTGGAGAGTCCGGTGATGGCGTAGCCGAGAGCTCGCTGGACGAAGGCGGTTACCTGGATGCGGTGTTGATCCCGCTCTTCGTCACTGACCAGGGGATCTCCATCAAGGGCCGACGCCAGGAACGCCTCGAAAGCGGGGCAGGGCTCATCGATCCCCCGCCAGTCATGGGGGGCGAACTTGACCAGGTGATCACCAGGTCGACCGTCGCGGAGTTTACCTGTCTGGAGATCCAGGACCCCGTTGTTGACCGCGATTAGCCAAGGGTTGGTGTCCAGCTCGTCGCCTCTGATGGCGATGGGGTCCTCTATCCGGTGGCTGTAGAGCAGGCAGGCGGTGCTTCCGGAGTTGGAGCGCAACCGCTTCACCCGTTTGTAGTACTCACCCTGTAGATCGCGGTGGCGTTTGGCTTTGTCATAGTCCTTGTTGCTCTCCAGCGTGACGATCTCTTTCCCCAGGGTGTACGCCTCATCAAGGTAAACTTTGGATACAGCCTCAACCGCATGATATCGCTCTTCCATGGAGTCGTATTCCCAGTGGTGGGAACGCCATGCGAGCCACTTGTCGAGGGTGTTGTTGTAAAGGAATTTGCCACGGTGGAGGTAAGCGAACAGCACACCATCACCCAGCTCGTTGGCCTGGAGGCACTGCTTGACCTTCTTGGAGGTGAGGGTAGGGGAATCAGGCGTAGCCTTTTCCGCCAGGGCCTCTTCTTCGAGGCGCTTACGCTCGGCTACCTGTGCCCGGATATCGTCAACGGAGTCAGACAAGCGGAGTCTCCAGCAGGCGGAGAGCATCTTGCCATTTTTTAACGCTATCGATGCTCAGACCGGTGATCTCTGCGATGTATCGACGGGAGAGTTTGTCATCTGCACCGGCGAGGCGGGAGAACTCGGAGAGAGCCGCAATCATGAAGAGCTGCTCGTCGGTGATCGGGCTACCATGCAAAATTGTTTTAGTGCGAGAGTTAAAGAACCGCCGGCAGTGGTAGCAGCAAATACGTCTGCCAGCGGAGAACGTAACCCGCGACTGGTGAGACTCCACAACCTGCCCGCACTCAGGGCATATGGGAACAGGTTCGGGGTGTAACATACCGTGAACCCATTCCCGGATCAGCTTAGAGTCCAGCACGCACGGCTTGAAAATCGCCAGTGCCTGTGCCGGAGTGAATCCCGTGACCTCTGTTTTTTGCGGCTCTCCCGCTACCTCGTCCCCATTGCCCATGATGCCCCTCCAGAAATCCAATCCAAAAACAATTATATCTAGCGAGATTCCGCGCGCTTAGCTGCCCGTGCCAAATCAGGGCCCGGAAGGACCCACGCCCGATGCCCGCTTCATCGCCTGCTCGATCTCGTGTTCGATCGTGGCTACTGGTTTACCCGATGTCAGGTACTCCTGGATGGAGGGCATCACCCGCTTACCCGTGAAGAGAGTGGGCACAGTCACCATCGCCTTGTTGATGATCTGCTCACGGTGAGTAGGTGCTGCTGCTCTGGCAATCTTATTGTATGGTCGGGTCGTCTTCCTTGTATGCCTGTCAACATAGGGTGATGTGGCGTCATGCCCAGTCCGGATGAACACTCCGATATTGGACCCGCCCTTGCTCCCTGCCTTGACCTTAGCCAGGAAGGCGCCCGGCAACATCGTGGTTGAGGACTTGGTGATCTGCACGGCCACCCCTCCGAACGATCCAGCCTTGCCTCTCACTGACGTCTTGAGCTCATCTCCCTTACGTCTCACCGTCACCCTGCGCCCACCTACTGAACCGTATTGTCTAGCTCCGAAGAGGGTGAGATTCAGTGGACGCCCCGTGCATGCAATGACCACCCGCTCGTCAGTTGATTGTATTGAGAACGACTTATCAACATCAGACTTCTTCAGGTTGTACTCTTCCCTGATCCGTGTAGAGGCGAGAGTCCTTACGCTGTTGCCCACCTTATCCAGTCCGATCTCCAGACCACGCTTAATGTTCTGGCCATCAAACTGATACAGTGCTTCCTTGAGTCCGGTTATTTCCGTATTCATCACGATCATGGGGTATCCTGGTCTGGATGATTGGCGGGACGTCTTGCCCTGAGACAGGGGCACGGGGTGGGGCAGGAGTTGCGCCCCGTGGTCGCCACGTGCGGGACTGCGTCCCGTATCGTCTTGGCCAGAATGGTCAGGGGCGAGGTCTTCACAGCGTGCTCTCGATAACTGCTAACTCTCCCAAGAGTAGCAACTCCATCAGCCCCAGGACGTGATGAGACTGGAGACCACGCTCACGCCATGCGGTGGCCAGATCAGCCGGCACGTGGACAGCATGGGAGCTCTTGTTGAGGATGGTGCGCACGATCTCAGCATTCGGGAGAGGGTATAGGGGAGAGGGGTCCGCCTCGGTGGCTTCCCATCCTGCCTCAATCGCCGCATCAACCCGCCGGATACACTCTTCTTCACGCTCGGTGAACTCAGGATCGGGAACCAATACAACCTCGGTCGGCAGCTCGTGAGCCATGCCCGTTGACTCCAGCGCCTGCTTCTCCCCTGCCTTGCGCTTCTTGTAACAGGACCAGCATTCAACCGCTCCTGACGACGTCAATGAAACATCCTGCCTATCGCAGGTGCCGCAGTATACCCGATAACACGCCATAACCTCTACCTCCACGATGATCT
The DNA here is from genome assembly GCA_903929485.1 of uncultured Desulfuromonadales bacterium. GTDB lineage: Bacteria > Desulfobacterota > Desulfuromonadia > Geobacterales > CAIOGM01 > CAIOGM01. The sequence goes on along the minus strand of CAIYUY010000175.1, from coordinate 1,783 downwards.
GTTCGTCTTGCAGTCCGGTACAACCTTTGCAGTGCCACTGCTTATTCCCCTGGTTGATGCGGCATTGTTTGTCAGTGATAGTTGCTGCCATCGGCAGGCACCTGAATAACTTCACCATTCCCTAATCCCCCTGCGGTAACTGCTGCCGTCAACCCTGGGCGGATAATTCATTCGTGGCCGGAAGCGCCACTCCGGTATCTGCTCCACCGGCGTCACCTCTGCCCGGACCCGCTCAATCTCTTCTGGTGTCAATGTCCGTGCCTGCCACTGTTCCACGTCGTGCTCCTGATAAAAAACTGCTCTTCTCGATGCTCACCCTTGAGCGTTACGACGTGCCGGGTTCAGGGTGTCAAGAGGGCCGCACCTGGCCGGAAGGCAACCCGACAAACGGAAATTCAGGTGGCGCTTTGCGGTCCTTGTTGGGCGAACTCTTACGGGGCGCTACCCGTTGCGATCTTGCCGTATTCGCGGCGGATTGCTTCTTCCTGGTCCCGTTGCCAATCACGGCGGGTCAGCGGGTAATCTGACGACAGCAACTGCGAATCGGCGCTATGGGCGCTGATCCTTGCATGAGCTTTTCCGTTCCTGTGGCAGGCGTCCATGGAAACTGCGGTCAGACAGCCGACCACCAGGGCCAACTATATCCCCCACATCCGGCGGGGGCGATATACGGCCTTTACTTCTCTCGCCAACAGTCGGCGGCGGATCTCCGACACACTCTCGTCCTGGAACTGCATCAAATGCGGGCTCATGCTGCCTCTCCTCTTTTTGCTGTGGTGCAAGAATGGATACGGTTAAAAACTGCGCTGTACTCTTTATCGAAGGCCAACAACTCCCCCAAGGTCAATTCCTGCACCTTGCGTCCGCTCTTATCAATGACCCGGGACAAACCCGCCGTATAATGACCATTGGCCTCGGCGATCTTCCTCAGCTCAATACACGCCCCGATCAGGTCGAACTCCGTAGCACTCATGCCACCCTCCGCAACCGCCGAGCAGGCTTAACGCTGCATTCAGTCGTCATGTACTTGATCACATCAGACACATACACTCTCCAGGGAGAACCAGCCTGGGGGCGATAACCACGGATCTCTTCGTTGACTACCTTATCGTGCAGCCACCGGGGTTCACAGTGACAAATCTCGGCAGCTTCCTTCAGTGGTACCGGTACCCGAGGAGTCGATAACGACTTCAACTCGCTCCGTACCGCCGCGACAATCTCATCAATCAATTCAGAGCTCATACATTCCCCTCTGCCGCAGTCATGCCGCCTTCCTGAATTTAAGCAACCCTTCCACCTCTTCCTCCAGGTAGAAGTTTTGATTACCGACGCCCTGCTTAAATCGCTGGAGCTTACCCTTTGAAACCATGTAGTCCAGCCCCTGAGGCGTTTTTGACAAACGGCTGCATGTTTCTTGAGTCGTCAATAATTTGGTTTCATCCATTGCGGGGTGTCCTTCGTGTGTGGTATGCTTGGCAATTCTTGTTGTGCCTTTAATCGGCTTGTTGTGTCGGACGGCAAACTCTCCGAGTTAAGGGCTACCTTCCGTAAAGAGGTTTCAGGCATCCTGGCGAAGCTTGTCAGAGAGGGAACCTTGAGAGATGCCATCAGTTTGAATTTGAAGTTCGGCTCGGAGCTCACCCAGTGACTTCCCGCTGATAAATTCGCAAAAAGTAGGGCAATCGCGTAAGTCTTCTGCTGTAAAGGACATGGCTCTTTCTCCCTTTCTTGGTGTCGCTTGTTAGTTGTTGGTAGTTGGTGCTAGTGGTGGGTACTTTAATTC
>CAIYUY010000174.1 GCA_903929485.1 uncultured Desulfuromonadales bacterium | reverse complement strand
GTGGTGTTGGATGCCGACATGAGTATGGGCGCCTTGTACACGCTGTAATTAGGCGCCGGAGTAATGGGATTGAGCGTGTACATGATGGTGGCGCCGACGCTATTGGTTGTCAGTTCCACGGTCTGCGTGGCGTTGAACACCCCCCCCATGGGTGCGGCGGTGGTGGTCAGGGTGATAATCGTATAGCTCTGCGTCTTGATGGCCTCCGGGTTGCCGGCAGGATCCTGGGCGAAGAAATTCAGGACGGTTGTCTTGCTGACGGTGAGGGGCGCGGAATATTTGGCCGATGCGATGGTCGGTTGAGAGCCGTCGATGGTGAAGTAGACGGTGGCAGTGGGATCATTGCAGGTCAATTTTACCGACTGCACCGAGGCATAGGTTCCGCTGGCCAGGGAAGCGGTGGTTACGGGGGCCACGGTATCAATGGTGTAGAGGACGGTCTGGATCACACCTCTGTTGCCGGCCGGATCCACGGCGAAGAACATCAGGGTGGTATTGGCGGCGATGAGTATGGGCGCCGTGTATTTGGTGGATGCGGTGGTGGGCGCAATCCCGGTGGTGGTGTAGTAGATGGTGGCGGTGGGGTCGTCGGTGGTCAGCGTCGCCGTCTGCGGAGTGTTATACAACCCCCCGGGAGGAGAAAACGACGTAATCGGAGCGACCTTGTCTATGACATAGATCTGATTTTGAACCGGTATCCGCTCCGCCGTAAGAACGGCGTCGGTGACGTAGTACGTCACGGTGTGTGTCGCCATCGTCACTGTGACCGGCCACGAGATGGGCTTGCTGTTGTTGCCTGCAAGTACAACCGGTGGGCCGGCGCTGGCCAAGGTGGGGTCTTTGTACAGTGCGTAGGCGCCACCGTCCAGTGAATACCAAATCGCGCCATTGGGATTATTGGAGGTCAGCGTTACGGTCTGATCGCTCCGATAGGTTCCACCGGCCGGCAACGCCGTCGCCGAAAGCGCGACCACATTGTATTTTTGGGATTGGATGACTTCCCGGTTACCGGCGGCGTCGATGGAGAAGAACTGCACATTGGTCGTCGTCAGGACGCCGGTGACGGGGATGGCGAAGGGGACGGTATAGAGATTGGCGGGTAGCACCGTTGGGGCGACACCGGTGGTCGTGTAATAAATGGTCGTCCCTATGGGCTTATTGGAAGTCAGCGTCACCAGGAGAGTGGTTCGAGCTGAATAAATGATCCCCTGAACAGGTGCGACGACATTCGTGGGGGTAATCGCGGGGGTGGCGTAGACAGTGGCGGTGGTGATGGGGGCCACCGCGTCGGTCACATAGACCGCGGTGTTATTTTTTTCCACATTCCCGGAGATATCCTTGGATGAATAGATGAGCTCAATTGCATTGCCCGGAGTGGCGGGAACGGGAAGAGTAATGGAACCGGTCCCGGCAACGGGCAACGGAATAGTCGTTGCTACGGGAGTCCCCAGCAGTGGATCTATCTCCTGATAGCTCCAGGAGATGGCGGCCGCCTTGCTGGCGACAAAGGAGACCGTCTGGGCGGTGGAGTAAGTGCCGCCGGGGGGGGTAGCGGTGGTCAGGGCGGAGACAGGGGGGGTAATCGTTTCAATTTCGTTGTTTATCGTGTCGGCGATATAAACATTGCCGGTGGAGTCGAGAGTCAGCCCCATGGGACTCGTCAGCGGTAATGGCGTGGTATCTATGGCCGGGTAAAGGGGAAACCCCGTACTGCTGCCATTGATAAGAGGAAGTGGGAGAGGCTGTTTGAGAAGACCGGCCCGAGTGCTCATCACCCCGGTGGAAAGAGAGATCATCCTGATACAATTGTTCAGGGTATCGGCCACATACAGGTTCCTGCCGTCGGTGGCGACACCGCTGGGCTGATTGAGACGCGCCTGGACGGCAAGACCGCCGGCCCCGCTGTATCCGGCCACGCCGGTGCCGGCTATCGTCGCGGGGGCGCCGATGGCGCCGGTCATCTTGAGTATCCGGTTGTTGCCGGAGTCGGCGATGTAGAGGTCGCCTGCCGGGGCGGGGGAGAGTGCGATGCCGAAGGCGGTGAGGGTCACGGCTCTGCCGTCTCCGGCAATGGTGGAAATATTGCCGTAGGTTACGAGTCCGGTGGTGGCGTTGACCTTGGGTGTGACCACCTTTCTGATCCGGTTATTGCCGTTATCGGCGATGAGGACATTACCGGCGGCATCCACGGCGACCCCGGTGGGGTTATTGATACTAGCGAGGTTGGAGGCCCCGCCATCTCCGGAAAACGCCGCCAAACCATTCCCTGCTATGGTGATGATCCGGCTGTTGACGCTGATCACCTTGGTCGTCGTGTCCACAAGCACCATATGGACCCGGTTATTGCCGCTGTCGGCGATATAAATATTCCCGGTGGCATCCACGGCGACTCCCGCCGGTGTGGTCAGCCTGATATTGGGATCCCTCACCAGGGTGTCTATCCCGGTTCCGCCCACAATGGTCGGCCTGAAACCAGCCGTGCCGGTGCCGACGGTCACCACCAGGGCTCCCGAAGAGTTGAACATCAGCACCTTGTTGTTCCCGGTGTCGGTCAGGAAGACGTTATAATTCCCGTCAACGGCGATGCCGGTGGGTGCGGAGAGCGTCGCAGCCAACCCCGTCACCACGAAGGGGAGAATGGTGTCCGCCCCAAAGGAATTGCCCACGGGATAAAGGATTGCCAGGGTCAGCAGGGTTACACACATCTGCAGTGATCGCTTGAATCGCATAATTTCTCCTTTTTACAAATACTGTTGATTTTTAACGCCACTCGCCAATTTTGATGCACTCGCAGATTCTGTCATTGCGAGCGAAGCGAAGCAATCTCTAAACTGGCAACTTGCTGAAATAAAGGCAGATTGCTTCGTCACTTCGTTCCTCGCAAAGACTCGGTATGGACTTTTTGCGAGTGCATCAATTTTTAACAGGTATGTGTTCCATTTCGACAACTGTGGGCTGAACTTGAGAATTAAGAGACTACCGAGCCCTGGAATGAAGCGATAGGCTTATTTTTTGTTTTTCTGCAGCAGATAGTGAGCGGTCAGGATGTAATCATCCTGATAATCCCCGGTTACGTCACCGGGAACTGTTCCCGATGCTCCGCCGCTCTTTTTCAGAAGGAGGGAAAAAGTCGCTTCATCAAGTTTCCCCGAAGGGAATGTATTGTTATCCAACGGGGGGACGACAACCAACGGGATCACGGTAGTAGTATTCCCAACCAGCAGGGAGAGTGTTACCTCCACGGTCCGGGCGTAGGGGATAATATTCAACAGATACCGTTTCCCCTCCCTCTTCAGCAACACCAGTTTACCGCCGCTAACGGAAAAATTAGGCGAAGTTGAAGAGTCCCGTTCCACGGCGACAGTCAGCGCGGCGACACCGTCGGAAATGGCGATGGGAGGGGTTTGACTGACACCGGGAATGGAACTCTGGGAAAAGAGCGCGGAGAGCGCCGCCGGGGTCCGTGCCCCCCTGTATTCCCTGAAGAGCGCCAAGACACTCACCTGGGCCGTCACCTTGGGCTTGACAACCGGCGACAGGGGAGGCTTCGCGGCGCCGCGGATCAGCGCCTCGTTTCCCACGGCGGTATCGGCCCCTGATTGGCGGGCGGCGGGAAGTGATTGCGCCGCGAGATCACCCCGGGAGGAGGATTCAGACAGATCGGAACCTTCGGCCGGGAGGACGGGAGAGTCCGGCGGCGCCGGAGCCGACTCGTCCCCTCCCGCAACCGGGCCACTCCCTGACGCCCGATCTTCACCCCCCCCCCCCGGCGGTTGCTCCGATGACGGGTTGCCGACGGCTCCGCTGACGGTGAGGGGGGTCACGACGGCAATCGTTGCCGCTCCGGAAGAGGTGGGCGGAACAACGGCTTGCCCGGTCAATGCCGCCTTCAGCGCCGCAAAGGGTGACGAGTTTTGCGCCGTATCCCCGGACAGGGGAGAGGTTGAGGTGGAGGTGGAGGTTGAGGTGTCCGTCAAATTACCGCCGGGAGCCGCTGGTTGGTTGACAGCCGAAACAGGAAGGGGGGTGACAAAGATCGATGTCTGAACCGGAACATCACCCTGGGATGCTGCTGAAACCATCTTGGCATTGATGGAGATTATCTTCCCCGCTGAACCACTGAGAGAATCGAAGGCGGTCCGAAACAGGACACCGCTCCCCGTGATCCCTTGAGGCGCAAGAATGACCACCCTGACGACTCCGGGAGTGGGGAAATAGGGGATCAATATGGCTCCCGCGCTCAATTGCTGTTGAGTAACCTGCGGATTTTTCAGCCCATTGGCGTCATACCCTACCGTGACATCCAACGCGCCCACTCCCGGCAGCTCTTCACCCCTCACTTCGTACACGGGCTCTTGCCCAATGATACGGATCTCCGGAGCGCCCCACGCGGTTGTCGCAAGCAGCGTCAACAGAGTTACCGACAACAGCAACGGATGGTTGATTTTTTTCATGGGGACCTCGGCAGATTTGTATGATGTGAGGGAACAGGATTCCTCTCGGAGCTGCATGGCGAAAAGAGCCGTTCCCAACGGACATCCTTCCGCATGCAAAATTCAAACCAGAAAAAGTTGTCATTCTGAGCGATAGCGAAGAATCTGCTTCCTCACCCTTAGGGACTCAGAATTTATTTATATACCGTTTTCAATGTAGGGGCAAAGCAAACGTCTCACCTGCTTTGCCCTTGTTGCCGCGAAGATCAAAGGCGGGCGAAGCAGATGAAACTTGCTTCGCCCCTACTTTCTCGTTCCCAAGCTCCAGCTTGGGAAAAAGAGAATTCAAAGACGGGCGATTCAAAGGCGGGCACGGCATGCCGTGCCCCTACGAAACCAACCGCCCTTCACCGATTTTTGTTCTTT